>JALZVT010000032.1 GCA_023300545.1 Pseudomonadales bacterium | reverse complement strand
GCCGATCAGACACATCTTTGCTTTGCGTTAGGCAAGGCTTATGAGGATGGTGAGAATTACGCAGAGTCGTATCGCTATTACGAGCAAGGCAACGAATTGCGTGCAGCGCACACGCCTTACGATGGCGAGAGGTTGGCCCGTGTGCTCGACTATCAGCGCGGGTCGTTTGATGCGGAGTTCTTTGCCGGGCGAGGTGCGCTGGGTGACCCAAGTGCTGACCCCATATTTATAGTGGGTCTGCCGCGTTCGGGTTCAACTCTGTTGGAGCAAATTCTTGCAGCGCACTCAAACGTAGACGGCACTATGGAACTATCCAATGTCATTTCGATGGCGCATGGATTTAACGCCAGGCGGGCGAATTCAAAGCCAAGACCTTACCCTGACGTGCTCGGTGAGCTAACGGGTGAGGAGTTGTCTGCGCTGGGCCAACGGTATTTGGTTGAGACTGCGCATCATCGGCAAGGTGCGGCGCTGTTTATCGATAAAATGCCAAACAATTTTCGGCACATTGCGCTCATAAAGCTCATGCTCCCAAATGCCAGAATTATTGATGCTCGCCGTGACCCTATGGCCTGTTGTTTCAGTGGCTATAAGCAACTCTTTGCCGAAGGCCAGGAGTTTAGTTATCGCTTAGAAGACCTGGCGCACTATTACACGGCCTACGTGAACATCATGCAGCATTGGGATGAGGTGCTGCCTGGCGCCATTCTGAAGGTTGAAAATGAGGCGCTCATTGCCAATCCGGAGCAGCAAATACGTCGCATGCTCGACTACTGCGGCCTCGAATTTGAGGAGGCCTGCTTGAACTTTCACCAGAGTGATCGAGCTGTGCGGACCCCCAGTTCTGAGCAGGTGCGTCAACCGATCTACAGCTCAGCGATGAATCAGTGGCAGAACTATCGATCGTTCCTGGCGCCGCTGGAAGATGGGTTGGCGTCAGTGCTACATTAAGTGCATTGCGTTCGTTCGATGCGGACGACGACCCTGTAACTTCGGAGAAAATCCATGGCTGAAGCCGAACCAGCAAGCTCAACTAACTTCTTTCTTGATGGTAACTTTGCGCCCGTTGCGCAAGAGCGCGATGCGCAAGGCATGGCTGTCCGAGGTAGCATTCCAAAAGATCTGGCGGGAAACTTTTTGCGAGTTGGGCCTAATCCCGTGCACATATTCAGCGAAGAGGCTTATCACACCTTCGATGGCGACGGCATGATCCACGCTATTGAGTTCAGTGAAGGCTCGGCCCATTACCGTAACCGTTTTGTCCAAACCGAGGGGTTTAAGCTCGAGCAGGAGCAGGGCGATTGGGTGTACAAAGGGATGAACTCAATAATGGATCCGACGCCTGCGCGAATCCCTGAGGGCGCTCCAAGTAATAAAAATCTAGCGAATACAGCATTCGCGTATCACAACAATACGCTTTACGCGTTGCACGAACCGTCGCAGCCCACTGTGATTCGTCTGCCTGAACTCGAAACTGAAGGCGCAACAGACTTCGACGGCAAACTGCAGCACCCGTTTACGGCCCATCCTAAGGTCGACCAGAAGACGGGCGAGATGATGACCTTCGGTTACGCGTTTGCGCCGCCTTACGTCACCTATTCGGTGATTAACGCGACGGGCGAGCTCGTGCATTCAACACCGATAACGATTGAGAAGCCGGTGTTTATGCACGACTTTGCGTGCACCGCGAAATATTCGTTGTTCCTCGATTTTCCCATTACGCTCGATATCGAGCGCGCCATTGCTGGCGGTCCAGCGCTGGATTTTGAGCCGGAACACGGCTCGAGAATTGGCGTGATGCCCAGGTTTGGTACCGATGCGGATGTGCGCTGGTTTACCGTAGAAACGGGTTCTGTTGTGCACACTGCCAACGCCTGGGACGACGGCGATGAGATTGTGCTGCAGGCGTCTCGATCTAAAACATCTGATATTGCGAGCGCGGGGTTGGCGGCTGAAAACCTGGAAGACACGCAGGGGCAGCTTTACCAATGGCGCATCAATTTGAAAACGGGTGTTGTTGCAGAGCAAGTGTTGAGCGCGGTGCACTGTGATTTTACTCGGGTCAACGACGCGCATGCCTGCCATCAAACGCGCTACGTGTATGGCGCTGTGTTCAACCCATCTCGCGCATTCAGCTTTGACGGTGTGATGAAGTTCGACAACGAGACGCAAACTACAGTCACGTTCGAGTACGGTGAGAATCGGTTTGGTGGCGAAGCGGTGTTTGCGCCGAAAGTGGGTTCAAAGGCAGAAGACGACGGTTACCTCATCTGCTTTGTCCAGGACGAGACCAGCCATCAAAGCGAGTGTTTGATTTTAGACGCTCAGGATATCGCGGCTGGTCCGGTCGCGACGATTCTTGTGCCTTATCGGGTGCCCTATGGCTTCCACTCTGGCTGGGTAAGCGCCCCCTAGTCGTTAGAGATTCTGGTACTGGCCAGGTGGGATGCTATTTGACGCGACGTGTGAGTTTCACACCTTGGGTCGATAGCGAAACCTGTTGTTCGGTGCTGGTTTTCCACACCAGCGACACCGCTCCGGGGTCTTTCTTTGCATGCCCGAAATAGAGGCTTTCAGAGAGCCTCCAACCGATGAGTGAACGGCCGTCGGTTAGCTTATGGCGATTCAAGCCTGACCGCGCTTTTTTGACACTAAATGCCTTATTAGGTGACATAGCTCCATTTGAATAAAGAGTCGAATAAGGCATTGGGTCGATAGCGGGATAGGTCGCTGGATAGATAGCTGTGAGTAGCGCTGCTTCTTGTGGCTGATTTGAGTCGTTGTCATCGACTGACTTGCTGGCAGCTTTCGGCGGCGAATAGTTAGTTGCGATGACGCCCCACGCTATTTGATAGGCGTTATTGGTCGAGTTGTTGGGGGCATTTTTGGGGATTGGCTCTGCGTAGGCGCTCCCGGCGCTGCACACTAATACCATTGTTAAAGCGGTACCTAGCGTTGTCGTGCGCTGCTTTGGTGTGTGGGTGCGTAAACTCATGCAAGCCACTCCGTAAACTTCCTAACCCTCATAGTGACAGGTGAAACAGGAGATAAGCGCTAGAGAAAGGAAGAGCTAATGGAGGAATAATGGGGCGGTGTAAGGCATAGCTTACAAAGCTCGATAGTTGTCGGGTTTTTTATGTCGTGTTGTCGCGGCGCCAATTATTGGGCGAACAAATGGCCCTTGTAGTTAACAATCACTGCTCCTTGTGGCGAGCTGGTGCTGTCACTGAGCCGTCCTGCTCGTCAATCGTTGCGGCCAATCCATACCTGTTTGCTGTAAGCGCAGAGCTCGCCTGATTCATCAAACAATGCGGTGCCAGCAAAATGTTTGCTGCGCTCTACGTCGATACACCAACCAATCACCACCATGTCTTGATTCGCGGCTACGGGTTTTACGACACGCCCTGTCATTCGCCCCAAGAGCCCCGTGCGGATATCTTGTGCGAAGTAAGCAAACTGTCCGGGGCAATCGAGCGCCGCCCAGACGACGGGTGTGGGGAGTAGGCCATCTGGGGTCGCGAAGGACGGGTGCGGGCGCCACGCGGCGGCAACACCTGAAAATTCGGGTAGGGGGGCTGCGTAAACGTGTAGCCCGGCATCTGCTGCTACATCGGTGCCGCAGCAAAAACAGATTGGATGAAAGCCTCGGCCGTTGGGTAGCAGTGGATTGATACCAGCTTGAAACGATGGCGATTGCGCGCGCGCTGCTTGAGCTTGCGCAAAGCTTGGGGGGGTTGGGATGTCCAGGGGCAATGCGACCCGCTGCGCCTCTGCGATCAACGTTTCCTCTTTGGTAATCTGCATCGTGCTGGCGTCAGACTGGTTCACGCGCATTGCAGTATCCAGCGGTATTGGTGCGCGAAGAGTGACCTCTATTGCGGTTCTGGGGTCCTGCGCATTTGCGTAGCCCAGGCGTTCTGCGACTGCGCCGGCCACGTATCCGCCGTTGCCAGATTCGGGTGGTCCGCGGAAACGGGCATCGATTGTCATTGGTTGCTGCATAGCCACTCCAACATTTAGCGGACAGCCGCTTTACGTGCTGCCTGTATCTTGGCTTCTTCCTCAGGTGTGGCGCGGTTTAGTCCACGCACCATTCCCAAGCCACGCAACAGCAAGATGCCGTAACGAGTTGGGTCGAGTAGCCAGCCAGACCAGCCGAAGCCGTTGCGATAGTCACGCGGAAAATCGTGATGATCGGCGTGGTGGTTGCCTTCTCCCAGTGGTCCTAGCCAGATGTAGTTGTTCACTGCGGAACTCCTAAGGCCTTTGGTTGTGCCCCACATATGCGTCACGCTGTTAACGGTCCATGTGTTGTGTTGCACCAGCACACTGCCAATCATGGATCCTGCCATCAGGGAAAAAAAGCCGATCCAGCCGCCAAACCAGAAGCCCAACCCCATTGGAAACAAGAACAACCAAAAGGTGGTGAGTAGGCCATAGGTTTTGGCTTGCCACATGATGATCGGGTGTCGCTGTACATTGTGCGAGCGGTGATATTCGTCTGAGCGTGGATGGCTTAACAGATGAGTCAGGGTGTGGGACCAGATGAAGTTTCGAGTTGCATTGGGAAACCAGGTAGCGCTGTACGGATCAAGCTCAGTTTTGCCGTGGCGATCGACGCCATGATGCAACGCATGATTGGCTGACCAGGCCTTTACACTACCCTGGACGCTAAACACCTGACCGAAGACGCAGAAGAAGAGATGTACTGGCGCTGAGACCTGCTTGGCGGCGTTGTGGGTGATCAGTCGATGGGTGTAGAGCGTGGTTGACAGTGAGCCCAGTACAAACTGGACACCAACCCACAGCATGGCCAGTTTTACCCACTCGGAGGGCGCCCCCAGGAACAGCCAGAGGCCCAGCACAAGTGCGGCTACGTGAATGCTCGAGACAAAGGTGATGGTCCCTTTATCCAGGGTAAAACCTTTGTCAAACAACTCACCGAATGTTTGATACAGGGTGCCGTTGTCTGGTTCTAGCGCCGTTTCGGTCATCTGGTGTATGCCCTCCTTAATCCGCCATTATCACCGATACGGCAGTCGAAGTACGACCTTTGAAGGACTATTGTGTGGCTGTCTGGGCGATCGCCGGCACTGGGTGGCCGCTCCCTGCGGATCCCCCTGCAGCTTAGGCTCTGCCGGGAAACTTTGGCTCACGTTTGTCGATAAACGCCTTTGCGCCTTCGGCCATGTTCTTGGGGATAAGGACAGCCTGGTGGGCCATCTCTAGGTCGAGTTGATCGCTAAAGCTATTCTCAAGCGCCTTATCCGTGACGGAGCGGATTCTGGTCATGGCTTCTGCGGAAGTCAGTGCCAGACGGTCGGTGATCTGTTTGACCTCTCCATCCAGTTGATCGGAATCAACGGCTTTCCAAATCAAGCCCCAGTCTTCGGCCTGCTCGGCGCTGATTCTGTCGCCAAGCATAAACAGGCCTAGTGCGCGTGCCCGGCCGGCTCTGCGCGGCAGATTCCAGGTGGTACCAAGGTCTGGCACGATGCCCAGTCGGGGTCCAAAGGTGGCGACAAAAAATGCGCTTTTGGCGGCGACAGTAATGTCGCAAGCAAGCGCCAACCCAAAACCGCCACCAGCGGCTGCGCCGTTTACCCGGGCGACCGTAGGGACTGGGCATTGGTTGATGGCGCGCAGGGCTCCGTTGAAATGATCTTCAGCGTCCGTATCAAGGTTGCTGACGGCCTGTGGGTCGGTTGACTTAGCCTTTGCCTGACCAGCAAGGTCAGCGCCAGCGCAAAACCCCCGTCCGCTGCCGGTAATCACAACAACACGAATAGAGGTGTCGGTGGTCACCTTCGCAAGGGCAGCTTCCAGGTTCTGCATGAGATCGTTGGTCATCGCATTCAGTGAATCTGGCCGATTCAGAGTGATGGTCGCAACGTTACCGGTCACGGCGTAGAGCACAGAGGTTGAATCGCGCATTTTTTCTCCTGGTGGATTGTGGTGCTAGTGGTGCTAAAAAGGTGGTGTCTTGGTTAGGTCATCGACGGCCCCATTAGCGACTCAAAATTGCCGCGATAAAAGGCGTCCAGCGTGGCAGCGCTGAGCCCCTCTGTTGTTTTTTGAAAACGCCCATAAGGGTTACGGCCGCCCTCTACGTGAGGGTAGTCGGAACTAAACATACAAATATTGTCGCCGGAGTTGCGAATGATCCAGCCGGCATCCTCTGTGGGATAGGGCGTCACCCTGACTTGGCGTGACAAGTATTCGCTGGGTTTGAGTTCAAGGGACTGCAGTCTTTTTTCGTGGCGACCAAAGGCCTCCATGACCGCGTCCAGCTGCCTTAGATAACCAGGGACCCAAACCGCGCCTAGTTCGATGACACCCACCATTAGGTTCGGAAACCGATCGAGCACGCCATCGAGAATCAGCATCGACAACGCCTGTTGCGGGCCGCTGGGTATGGCCATGTAAGAGATGGAGCGAAAGTTCTCGTCGCCGCCGTGGAAATCCGGGATTTCTGCTAAGCCATTTTTGGCGTGTGCTTTCGGTAGCACGAAGTCTGCAGCGCCGACATGCAGCAATATTGGAATCTGCGCTTCCTGGGCTTGCGCCCAAACCTGGTCGAGTTCTATGTGGCTCGTTGCATGATTCTTTGGGCATGCCCAAGGTATTAACAAGGCTGCCGCGCCAAGCTCAATCGCTTCTTTGGCGATCGCCGGCGCCTGCTCAAGGCTTGCCAGAGGCACATTGCACACCGGCAGCAGGCGCTTATCGATGGAACAGAAGTCGATCTGCGCGCGATTGGAAGCGCGAGCCATGGCGTAGACAAGATCCAGATTATCGCTGAACTCGAACTTCTCGATGAGTACGTTGGCGGTTGTCGGGAAAATGAGTTGACGTTGCACGCCCAAAAGATCCACAGCGAGCGGCCGATCTTCTTTGCGGAAGGAGCCGAGTGCCTGATGGTTTTTGCGGGCCATAAACTCGGCTTCGGCGCCGTCAGTGAAATTGGGGTCGTTGTGCTGCGCGATCACCGACTCGAAGGTTTCCTTGCGCGAGCCGAAGAACACCTTGTCAAACTGGCGTTGAATCTCGTCGCGAAACTTGGGGTCTGCAAATGGCTCTAGCCAGTTTGGTGTTTCCATGACGTGCGCGTCGGCGTCATGAACAATGCGGTCCTCTATATAAGACATATCGAGTACTCATGGTTAAGATCTGGTGCCTCGAATATACTCGACCCATAGGGTATGAGGGAAAGCGCTTGAAAAACGATACGATGCAGGGCTGCACTGCAGCATCTGCCAGTGAGAACTGTTAATGGTTCGCCTGTCTGATCTTCACGAGGCTGAAGCCACGCATATGCGGGCACGTGCGAAGGCCATGCAACCGGTCGATGCTGCGCCCTGGATTACTCCAAAGGCTCTGGTTAACGCCAAAATCGCGATTGTCTCTACGGCGGGGTTGCACCGTCGATCAGATACGCCCTTTAACCCGGGCGCCGTCGACTACAGGCTGCTGCCAGGAGATGTCGACTTTGCTGATGTTGTGGTGTCGCACATCAGTACCAATTTTGATCGCAGCGCCTTCCAGCAGGACCCAAATATCTGGTTTCCGCTTGATCGGTTGCGCGAGATGGCGGCAGATGGCGAGATCGGCGGTGTCTCAAATTGGCATTACTCGTTTATGGGCGCACAGCCGAATCACCAAGCGCTTGCCGCTGCTGGCGAAGAGGTCGGGCGGTTGCTGGCAAACGACGAGGTTGACGTGGCACTTATGGTGCCGGTCTGACCTATTTGTACGGGTGCCGTGGGCGCTCTCGCAAACTTTATCGAACGCGCAGGCGTTGCAACGGCCTCGATTAGCTTGATTCGTGAACAAAGCGAAGCGGTACGTCCGCCGCGAGCGCTGTGGGTTCCCTTTGCGCTGGGTCGTCCGCTTGGCAGCGCTGCAGATCCACAGTTTCAAAAGCAGGTGTTACGCGCTGCACTCGGAATGTTGAGCACCGCCACTGAGCCGACTATTGAAGATTATCCGGTTGAGGCGCCCGCCGAGGCGCAGCCCAGCGAATGGGCGTGTCCGGTGAGCTTTGCGGTTGCACAAGACACCTCGATTACCGCTCGGCTCGTTGCAGAAGTCACACGCCTGGCACCCTGGTCAAGTGAAACCCGAGCCGCGCGGGGTCGCACGCTGTTTGGTGTTACCGGAGCTGGCCCTGAGCAAATTCAAGAGGTGGCGCGGGCCTTTGGTGGTATTGCCGAGAGCGGTAATCTGACTGATCTGCCAGCGGAGTCGGTTGACTGGGCGTTTGCTATGCCGCTATTGGTTCGACATCTGGCTGACGACCTGCGGACCTTCTACCACGAGGCAATAGCCGCACAACCAGGGCCTGCTGCGCCGAATCACGACGCACTGAACGATTGGATATTTAGCGGCACGGCGTTGGGTGATGCATCACTCGCGATTGCCGCCCACTTGACCAAGGACAACAGTAGCTACGCATTGTTGGTGCGAGGTCTGCTGATTCCCGAAGGTTACTATAAGGGTGGCAGTGCGTTTGAAAGCGCGACGGGTGCGACCCCCCAAGGTGACTCATAGGAGTGACTGGCTCGTCTGCCCAAGCGCCCTTAGCGTTTAAAACCAAATTAGCGTTTGGTGTGGGTGCTATTGGTGAGGCTGTCTTCATAGGCATGTCTAACACGTTCATCATGATCTATTACAATCAAGCGATTGGCCTGTCCAATACTCTGGTTGGATTGGCGTTGATGCTTGCATTGATCGCGGACGCCGTCACTGATCCAGTGGTGGGCATGATGTCTGATCGACATCGCTCCCGATTTGGCCGACGCCAGCCGTTTTTGTGGGCGGCACCAGTACCTTTAGCCATTGCGTTGTATGCCATTTTTAACCCGCCAGACTTTCTGGTTGGCCAAGACTACGGTTTGTTTGTCTGGCTTGCGGCCTGGACCATACTGTCGCGTGGCTTTGTCACAATGTTCAACGTGCCGCATTTGGCGTTAGGTGGCGAGCTATCGAAACAGCCGAATGAACGCTCCCAACTCTTCAGTGCCAATACGATTTTCACCTACCTCGCGGGGTCGGGCTTTGCGTTCTTTGCCTGGTCTTTTTTTGATGGAGATCGTATTCGGGCGAGCGATGGGGCCATGGTGCCTGGGCAACTGGATCCTGCTGCCTACCTTCCGTTAGTGACGTTTGTGGCCGCGATTATTGTCATCTCTATTTGGGCTTGTGCCGCTGGAACTGCGCAGGCCGCAAAATCATTGTCTCAGCGCACTGCCGCCCAACCCAGGTTTACGCTTCGTTACTTCTTTAAAACACTCTTGAGTACCTTCAAAAACCGCAACTATCTCATTCTTCTTTGTGGCTACTTCTTTTTCATGATTACCAGCGGCATCTACGACACGATGAATGTGTTCGTAAATACTTATTTCTGGGAGTTGGAGCCCAGCCAAATTCGTTGGTTCGGTGTGGTGGGCGTGCTAGCCGCTATTGTTGGTGCTGTGCTGTCTCCCTTGCTGATGAATCGTTTTGATCGCAAACCAGTAATGCTCTTGGCCTTGCTGGGTACTGTGACCTTTGCTCAGCTGGTTGTGAACCTGCGGCTTTTGGGGTTGTTACCCGATAATGGCGATCCTATGTTGATGCCCTGTTTGTTGGCCAATGCAGTGGGCTTCTATTTCAGTATTGGCATGGGCGGTGTTGCCATCTATTCCATGATCGGTGACGTTATTGATCAGAATGAGCTGGTAACCGGGCTGCGTGAGGAGGGCTTGTTCTACTCAGCGCGGGCGTTTTTTTCCAAAGCGTCCTATTCCTTCGGTTTGTTTGCATCAGGAGTGATGCTTGATTACTACGTGCGGCTGCCGCAGGAAGCGATACCTGGCGAAATCGGTTCTGAGGTTCTCACGCGTCTAGGAATCACCGCTGGGCCAATTATGGGTAGTTCGGCACTTTTGGCTGTGTTTATTTATTCTTGGTACAACCTCGACCGAAACCAGCACAGAGCGATTCTAGAGCAGCTCGAAAGTCGTTCCAGTGAGCCTGAGATAAAGGCTGCCGGCTGAGTCGTCGCAGACCAATAATAAGGCTCAACGAGCTGATGACAGATTTCGATCTTAGTGGGGGCAACAATGACCGAACGCAGTAACTTAACGATTAGGCTCACAGCCATTGTCATTGCGTGCCTTGGCTTGCCAATGGCTTTTTATGGCGTGCAGCTCAGCTTGCTGGGTGGAACACTCTATTACCTGGCGGCAGGGGTGTTGATGGTCGTGAGTGCTGTTGAGCTGTGGCGTGCGCGCCCGACGGGCTTCTATATTTATGCAGCTGTTTTGTTGCTCACGCTGGGTTGGGCCGTCTACGAGGCCGGTTTTGAATTTTGGCTAGTGGGTTCCCGAATCTGGATTGTCGGTTTGATTGCGCTGTGGATGTGCAGTGGAGCGGTGCGCCGCGGGCTCTGGGGGCCGGTCCGAAAACCCCTGCTGAAGATGCCGGTTGTGCTGGTCTGCGCCCTTGCCAGCGCCACTGTATTGATTCCCATGACCTTGAACTTCCTTTCTGACGACGTGCAAGAAATAGTCGATACAACCTACGGCGAGGCACAAAACAGCGCTGACTGGCGGGCCTACGGTGGTAGCCAGGCGGGCACACGTTATGCACCGCTCAGCCAGATAACGACAGACAATGTGCATCAACTGGAACGAGCATGGGAAGCTGACACCAACCAGGTGGGGCGATTTAGCGCGACACCCATTCAGATCGATGATGGTGTTTATCTGTGTACTTCGCAGAACATTGTGCTTGCGCTGGACCCGGATAGTGGCGCCGAACGCTGGCGGTTTGATCCCAAGAACAATACTCCGGCTTACGGCATTCTTGGCAATTGTCGAGGGGTTACCTATTACCACATTCCTGAGCGACCCAAGGGTGAGCAATGTGCCGAGCGAATTTACACCGCAACAACTGACGCTCGGATGATTGCACTTGATAAAACGACGGGCAAACCTTGCCCTGAGTTTGGTGACGACGGGGAAATTTCGCTACTCGCCGGTATGGGCGATGTGAAAGCGCTCTACTACTTTGTGACATCACCCCCAACGGTGGCGAGTGGGTCGTTGGTGGTGGGTGGATGGGTGGCTGATAATCAGGAGACACAAGAGCCATCCGGTGTCGTCAGGGGCTACGATCCGATCACCGGCGAATTGCTATGGGCTTGGGATGTTGGTCGAGAAGGCCAAACCAATCCGCCACCAAAAGGCGGTTACTACACCCGCGGAACGCCGAACGTCTGGAGCTTGACCTCTGCTGATGACGAGCTCGGCCTGGTGTATGTGCCGACAGGCAACGCGACACCCGACTATTTTGGTGGGCATCGCTCTGATGTGATGGATAAGTTTTCCAGTTCCATTGTGGCGATCGATGCGAAGACCGGCCTGACGCGCTGGCGCTTTCAAACTACGCACCACGACATTTGGGATTACGACGTGCCATCGCAACCCACGCTGGTTGATCTAACAATTGCGGGTCAACGTCGAAAGACCGTTATTGTTCCCACTAAGCGGGGTGAGGTGTTTGTGCTTGATCGCGCGACAGGCGAATTGATTACAGAGGTTACGGAGCGCTCGGTTCCACAAACCGATTTAGCTGGAGAGCGCAGCTCAGCCACCCAGCCGTTCTCGACAGGTATGCCTTCGTTTGCGCACCCGATTATTCGCGAACAGGATTTGTTTGGTATTACGCCGTTTGACCAAATGGCCTGCAGAGCAGAATTTCTGCAGTTACGCTATGAAGGGCCTATGACGCCGCCGTCAGTCAAGGGAACATTGCTCTACCCTGGGCCTGCCGGCGGCATGAATTGGGGCAGTGTTGCTGTCGATGAAGAGCGTCAGCTTATGGTTGTTAACCATCTGAACCTACCGTTTATTGTGCGGATTATTCCGCGGGAAGACGATCCAAACCCGCTTAACGAAAGCGGTGAGTTGCGCGGTGGCGCCCGCAGCTATGGTATCGGCGGCCAGCAACGTGGCACTCCCTATGCAGCTAGTGTGCAACTGTTTTCATCACCGTTGTCATTGCCGTGCCTGAAACCACCTTATGGTGAGATTGCGGTGGTTGACTTGACGACTCAAAAAATTGTTTGGCGACGAGGTGTTGGTCCTGTCGGTATTGGTCTGCCGGCCACAGCGGGTTCAGTGGTTACCAAAGGCGGCCTGATTTTCAATGGCGGTGTGTCTGATGGAAAAATTAGAGCAATCGATGTGTTGTCGGGGAAGGTGCTCTGGCAGGACAAACTGCGCAGCGGATCAGACGCCACGCCGATGAGCTACACCAGCCCTGTCACCGGTCGGCAATATGTAATAGTCACAGTTCCAGGCGATGGACGACCACTCACTACCGGAGATAATACATCGGGAGAGAGTGAAGGTGAGGCTGGTACAGTGCCAGCTGTGCCGTCTTTGGGTGGCAAAGTGATCGCCTACGCGCTGCCCCAAAAGAGTTAAAAGGAGAATTAAAGGCGATTTAAGCGGCTTCTATGCACCAAAATGGAACTCTGTGGTCGTGCTTTTGTCAGATTTCAATCGCTGCTATGACTGCAGTTGATACCCCCACATCGCAAAAATACTCTGGAGAGCTTTAGCTATGAATGACCATTTAGACACCCCGATCAAAGGCGCAGCCATCGCAATGGCAGTAGCCAGCTTGGTGGGTTGCACACCTTCTGCCAGCGAACCTGTTGCCAATGCTGTCGCTAGTACAGCCAGTAGCGCGTCTTCTACTGACCTTGCGCACTGTTATGGCGTTAATGTTTGTAAAGGCCACAACGACTGCAAAACAGCCAGTAATGCCTGTGCTGGACAGGGCGCCTGCAAGGGTCAGGGCGGCTTCATTGCGGCTCCGACTAAAGCCTGTGGAGACATCGGCGGTACAGTAAAAGACGATTGGCGCGGTAGTGTAGCGAGTGCAGACCTAGTGCATTGTTACGGCGTTAATGTATGTAAAGGTCACAACGACTGCAAGACGGCAAACAATGCCTGTGCAGGCCAGGGCGCTTGCAAAGGCCAGGGCGGTTTTGTGGGTCTCACTACTAAGGCTTGTGGTGACGCAGGCGGAACGGTTGGTGCCTAACCCTTCGGTTACCGACTTCGCGGGGTTCGGGCTTGGCCTGCGCCCCGCGCATTTTCATGATGTCCTACACAATTCGCACCCGGTCGATTGGTTCGAGGTCATCTCTGAGAATTTTTTTGTGGCAGGTGGCAAGCCGCGCTACTACCTTAGCCAGATCCGTGAGCGTTACCCCGTTGCGCTGCATGGCGTATCTCTGTCGATTGGCACCCGCGATCCATTAGATTTAGCGTACCTCGGTCAACTCAAAGCACTGATTGATGAGGTTAAGCCGGTGATTGTTTCTGATCATATGTGCTGGACGAGTGGCGGCGGTCACAACAGTCACGATTTGCTGCCGTTGCCTTACACCGAAGAGGTGGTGGTGCACCTGATCGAGCGAATCAACCAGGTGCAAGATTTTCTAGGCCGTCAAATTGTCCTAGAGAACGTCTCTGCTTACGTTGCTTTTCAGCAATCCGAACTGCAGGAATGGGAATTTCTGAACGCCGTTGCTAATGGCTCAGGCTGCGGGCTGTTGCTTGATGTGAACAACATCTATGTCAATGAGCGCAACCTTGGAATCAATGCATCCAACTTCCTCAATAATATCGAGGGACGGCACATTCAGCAGATTCATGTTGCGGGGCATTCTGATTACGGCAGCTATGTGATCGACACTCATGATGCGCCCATACGGCCCGAAGTATTTGAGCTGTTCAGAGCTGCTTTCGAGCGATTTGGTCCCATCAATACCATGATCGAGCGCGACGATCATATTCCCGAGTTTGCGGTTTTGGTGGACGAGCTAAACCAGCTTCGCAGTTACGCGGCTCCCTCTTTAGATGCCGGAGATGCCGGAGATGCCGGCCAGAATAGAGAGCAGCTTGGTGGGTCTTGAGCATCTCCAGCACCATATGATGGCGTTCTTGCTCGATACGGCCCAAGGCACCTCGTCATCACATGAGGCGGAATTGCAGCGCCTCCTCACGGCGGACAGTCCACCGGAAGGCTTGCAGATATACAGTCATGCCTATGGCACAAGGCTTGTCGAGGTGTTGCGCAACGATCATGAGAAGCTCTACAGCTGGCTAGGTTCCGAGCTGTTCGAGAGCTTTGCCAGATCTTATGTCGCCAGTCATCCGTCAACGGTTCGCTCTCTTCGTCACTATGGAGCAGGCTTTCCGAGTTTCCTGGCTGAACTGGAACATCCGAAGGCTGAACGCGCAGCGCAGCTGTGCCTGTTCGAGCGAACGTTGATGGACGCTTATGACAGTGCGTCTGCGCCCCGACTTGCGGCGGATCGCCTAACGGCGCTAGCGCCAGAACGCTGGCCGGTGCTCAAACTTCGATGCCATCCGAGCGTGCGAGTGTTTACGGACACCGCCACCGCGGTATCTCTGTGGCAGGAAATGAATGGTGCGCCCGGCAGCCCACCATCGAGTGAGGTGCAGCATTGGTTATTGTGGCGTGATCACAGCCGCGTGTGCCAGTTCCGTCATCTGCAGGCAGCGGAGTACGTTGCCTTCACCGCCATGGGGACATCTCATCTCACACTTGCTGATACCGCAGAACGTTTGCTTGAAACCCTGTCAGCTGAGCAGATAGCTGCACAGCTGCAGCAGTTTCTAGGGCAATGGTTTGTTGACGGTCTTGTGAGTGACATCAACTGAGCTAGGGTCCGCACTACCCGACAATGCTTGCCCGCTACGCCCGATACCCGTTCGACCGACGGAAGCGGTTGTTGTTTCGATGGAAGCGCTTGCGCTTGAACTGTCGGCGGCCCTTGTAGCTTTTTCCCCTGTTGTAGTACTTGTTGCGGGAGTAGCCTTTGCGAGAATAGCGTTTGCGAGAATAGCTGGGCGAGCGCTTGGAGTGGTGGCGATAGCCACGCCGATGGGAGCTGTTGTAGTGAGAGCGTCTATAGGTTGCGGGTTGAATATAACTCGCATCGACAACGCTTGTGGGCTTGAGTCGCGCGTACTGAGAGCTGGGAGCTTCGGCGTAAGCGCTGAAAGCCAGTGAGCAGGCGCACAGCGTGGCAAGCAGCGCTGTTCCCCTAAGTAACGCAGCGACGCAGTGGGTTGAATAGCTAAACATCAGTATTCTTCTCAAAGTTACGAATCGCATTAACTTTGAGTCTCCAAAGCCTGACAGGTTCAGAAATTTTACCGACTCACACCAGTAGCCACGGAGCGTGCGAGTCTGCGTTTGTGGCGGCTACTGGTTGCCGAACACCGCCCGTAACAGCTCTGTTGATCGCTTTAGCGGGTTCTGTCGAATAGCGGCCTCTTCTTCAGCGAGTTGCGCAAAGATTGCAGTTTGCGCATAGCCCATAACGTGGCCAGAGACATCCGCGTCGATAGGCGTCACCAGCGGCAGCGCGTTGTAACGGCTAAGAAGTCCATTAAACGTTTGCACAGCTCCCACTTCGGCAAGAGAGTTATCGATGACCGGTCGCATCTGCTGGGTTAACTCATCATTGGTAGTTTGTTGCAGATATGTAGTTGCCGCATCGTCTGGCCCCTGATAGATCGCCAGTACATCTTTGAAGGTCATCTGTTGAATCGCTGAAACAAACAGCTCTTTTGCTTTTGGGGTCGCGTTTTCGGCGGCTCGATTCATTTTTAGTTCGAGCTCATCAAAGGAGCCAGCGAGGCCAAACTTGTCAGCCACGCTTCGGGCCTGTTGGAGTTTTTCTGGCAACGGGATGCGAAAGGGTGAGCCGAAAAAGCCGTCTTGGGTGCCAAGTGTGCCTACAACGCGGCCTGAACCCACAGTAAGTGCCTCTTTTAGCCCATTTGCGATGGTCTCGTTCGATAGGCTCCCGGAGGAGTCAGTAGTCTGTGTGGCCAGCAAATCCTCCAGCAGCGCAGTCGATTCGCAGCCTGAAGTGAGTGCCAAAATTGCCAGAAGCATGAGTTTACGCATTCTTTGAGTATCCGATCAGGTAGATTTAGGGGGTAGGCTACCATCATCACGGGCGTTTATGAGGTCAGCGCAGCCTGGGCCAGTTCTGGGTGTATTGTGGAGATATTACGTGGGTATTGATCACCAAAAGGTAAAATTAGAATGACGACTCAAGATGTGGTCGAGGAATCGGCAGCAGATACCCAGATGGGTCATTCAATTGTCGTTCGAACCTTCGATTTTGACTTTCCTGACACCCTTGATCCGGTCTGGGTGCCAGACAATCCCTATCGCTCCCACTTCTTTAACGGTGTTTCCCTGACGATGCCGTATCTCGAGCCTTACCTGGTGAGCACCATGCGTGAGGCCATGGTGCAGGTCGACGACCCGGCGTTGCTTGCAGATATGAAGGCGTTCAATGGCCAGGAAGCCCAGCACTACCAATGCCATCGTCGGCTGAATGCCGTTCTAACTAACAGTGGGTTGCCGGGGTTTGCCAAGGTCGAAGCGCGGATCAAGCGCTCCTATGAACGCTTGCGTACCCGCTCTCTTCGACGCCGCATGGCTTACTCTGCGGGTTTCGAAACCATGACCAATGGTTTCACTAATTGGATGATTGGTAAGCGTTGCTCGCTGTTCCCCAATGCAGATCGGCACATCACCACCTTTTGGTTAACACATATGGTTGAGGAGGTAGAGCACAAGACCGTGGCCTTTGATGCCTACCAAGCTTGCTTTGGCGAGTATTGGCCGCGAGCGTTTGGTGTGCTGCACGGTTCTTTTGGGGTGCTTGGATTGGGTCTTGTGGGTATGTTCTCGGCGTTGAAACAGCAAAACAAGCTCTTCAGTTTGGGCGCAGCTCTGGGCATTGTTCGCGAGCTGTCTATCATGTTGTACGAAGTCGGCCCCTTTTTGTTGCGGGCGCTGCGGCCATCTTATGACCCGCGCCAAGAAAACGAACCGCAATGGGTCGACGAATGGATTGCCGGTCATGCGCACGCTGATCCTGCCAGGCCGCTGCCGCTGGTTGATACCTCTCAAGCCACTATGAATGTCCCGTTTCAGGCACAGACACCAAGGGTATGAGGTCGCGCGCAAGGCAACTTGCAATCGGCGGCATTAAAAAAACCTCATGAACGACCCAGGCAGCATTGTTGATTCGATCTTTCTGATCTATTCCGGTGCTGCCGTGCTTGCGGCGATCGCGTTGTACACCAGGCAACCTCTGTTGGTCGCCTATATCGCTACAGGCTGCCTGTTGGGTCCCTATGGCTTTGGCCTTGTCGCTGACCCGCAATTGTTGGCGGAAATGGCCGAGATTGGCATTGTCTTTTTGCTTTACCTCGTCGGGCTAGATCTTCAGCCCAGCAAGCTGAAAAATATGCTGGGTAAAGGCCTGATCACCGCACTATCGAGTTCGCTGATATTTTTTCTGGCGGGTATGGGCTTGATGAAGGCCTTTGGTTACAGCAACGTCGAGGCAGCGATCACCGGCATTGCGATCTGTTTTTCGAGCACCATCATTGGCGTAAAGCTATTGCCTACCACTGTGCTACATCATCGTCACGTTGGCGAAATTGTCGTCAGCTTATTATTGATTCAGGATCTCTTGGCAATTCTTGCGCTGATTGTGTTGGCTGCACCTGCTGGTGATGTGTCGACCACAATGTTGGGTTTGGGGAAAATTATTTTATCCCTCCCTGTGTTGGTTGCTGCTTGCTTTTTTGCAGTTCGCTTTGTTTTATTGCCGTTGTTGGCAAAATTTGATGTGTTTCAGGAGTTCATTTTTCTGCTCGCTTTGGGGTGGTGCCTGGGTATTGCACACGCGGCTGCACTGCTGGGGTTGTCGCTTGAAATTGGTGGTTTTGTTGCGGGCGTTTCTTTAGCCACGAGTCCGATTGCCCAATACATCGCCCAGAGCTTGAAACCGCTGCGAGATTTTTTTCTGGTCCTGTTCTTTTTCTCAGTCGGCGCCGGTTTGAACCTGACATTGCTGATGGAGGTTTGGCTGCCAACGCTGATTCTTGCGTTGTTGGTTGTTGCTATCAAGCCGTTGGTCTACCAATGGCTCTTAAGGTGGCAAGATGAGCGTCCAGAAACAGCCACCGAAGTAAGCTTTCGACTCGGTCAGGCTTCTGAGTTTTCGTTGCTGGTGAGCTACGTGGCGGTGACGTCGGGTTTGCTTGCAGCTGAAGCTGCTCATGTGATTCAGGGTGCGACGGTGTTGAGCCTGATACTGTCTACCTATCTGGTCATCTTTCGATTCCCGAGTCCGATCGCCGTATCTGCTGCACTCCGAAAAAACTAGTGCTAGACCCTGAGGCTCAGCCGGGGGTGACAGTCGGCTAGATGGTTTGGCAACAGCGAGCTACTCTGTTGGCCACACACCCAGCGCTACCTTGCCAATATATTCACGCGCTTCAGTCGGCGCGAAGGGCTGCATAAAGGGACCAGCACGCACGTCGCGATACATTCGGGCGAGAGGATGACTGTTGGTGTAACCCGAGCCTCCCAACACGTCCATAGCCTTACTAACAATGTCGATAGCCCCACGGTTAACGACCCACTTGGCGGATTGATAGTCTTTCATCAAGCGGTGGCAGTCTTCGATTGCGGCAGGTGTGCTTGCGTGGCGCTGCAGAAACTCATCTGTTGCCATGCCGGCGGCGGAGAGAATAGCTCGGCATTGAGCTAATAAAATTTCGGCCTCGCCGACATGGTGCTGTACCCCTGAGCGATTGATCACTGCGGTAGCCACCCGTTTTTGGCTCGAAATTTTTGTTAACGCCAAATCGTGAGCCGATTCTGCGATGCCCAGGAATGCGCCCACTAACGGTAGATTGCCGAGTGCCCGGTTGATGAGCACGTTGGAATTCCACTGACCCCAGGTACCGAGTTTACGGATGGCGCCGCGACTCACTTGAACGTTGTTGAGTAGCACTGATTGGCTGCCAGATGCTCGCATGCCGAGCGCGTCCCAGTCGTCTTGGGGCTCAAGTCCGGGCGTGTTCATTGGCAGCATCGTGCTCACCAGATGATCGCCGTCGTTGTCACGCATACGCAGATTCATGCCCATATGGGTTGCAAGCGGCGACATGGTGACGAATATTTTTCGACCGTTGATGAGATAGCCTTTGTCGTTGGCAACGGCTTCAGTGAGAGGATGAAGATTATCGGTACCCGGTTCGGTGGCCGTGGCGCAAATGCGCATCTCCCCGCTGAGGATCTGCTTTAGCTGGTGCTCTAGGCCCGTTGTTTCTTTACCTTGAGCTTTTGTGGCCTGATAGGCGAGGGCCATGCCTCGGCTAACTCCCAGCTGCATGTTGATGGCTATTGCTGTCGAGCCATCGCCACGGGCCAGAGTGACAATGGTTGTGATCCAGTCTTGAACGCTGTTGAGTCCAAAACCACCCAGCTCTTTGGGTACGAAGGCACTGGCGACGCCGCTTGAGATCAGGTCGTCGTAGTTTTCAGGACAGATTTGGTTATCGGTATCAGACTGTGTGGCGCGTTCGGCCAGGCTAGCAATAAGCGACTGTGCAGCGTCGATAGTGCGTTTTCCCGCCTCGGTTTGAGGTTTTAGTTGGAAGCTCATTGGATGGTCCGAAACAGTAATTCACTGCCCTTTAGTAACACAGTTAGTCAGCTCAGGGAACGAAGGTACGATCCGTTCGGGTCTTCAACTCATATTCGGCGCACCACTAATTCCCGTGATGTGCTGCGTCCAAGGTCGTCCACTGCAATTATGGTGTGCTGGCCGGCATTCGGTTCCCAGAGTAGCGGCTCGTCGCGGCGAACCTTTGCTATAAATCTGTTGTTTGAAAACCAATACAGCCATTTAGCATCGCTATCCGTTATTGCTGTTAACGGTAACCGGGCGTCGTCTCTAGTCTGCGAGGGGAGGTGATACGTTAAATCGGCTGCCGGTGAGGTGATTTCCGGGATTTGCCCCTGAGCCGCCTGCCTGTCTAGAGAGCATTCGCTCGACCAGCGCGGGGGTTGTCGCAGAGCGATACCGGCCTGCTGGAGCAGCCGCGAAATATCCGACGGCCAGAATTCGTAAATCTCCTCATGAGTTGTTGAGCGATCATAACTGCAGCTGCGTTCGCCTGAGTCGTTATCAATGCGTATTGCGCGATGTACATTGGATACCTTGATCGGCGAAAGGCCAGGCACAAACCAGGCTTCGGCGGTTTGCGGGCAGTGCTGCCCGGGCAGATCACCAGTGCTTGCACACACTTCAACCTTGCGTAAATTCAGTGCGGGTGGCGGGGCAGCGATTGCCGGTGTTTTGGGGATTTTTGCAGACAACTGGTCGGCGATTTCGAAAAATAGTGGAGCGGCAGCCTGACGACCTACAAAGCTAGAGTTGCTGCTGCCGTCAAAGTTTCCTACCCACACTGCGAGCACGTAAGGGCCAATCACACCCACGGTCCAAGCGTCGCGAAAGGCGTAAGACGTACCTGTTTTCCAAGCGATGGGAATGGACTGTGTAGCGGGCTTAAGTGTGAGCGAATTGGGGCGAGGGTTGCGCCGCAGCATGTCGAGCACTAGAAAGCTGGCTTCAGCCCCTAGCAGCTGAACCGTGGGCGTGAGCGTCCTGTTGCTGGCGGCCTGATCTTGACGGCTGACCAGTTGTTGCAGTTTGCCGCCATTGGCCAGCATAGCGTACAGCGCCACTAACTCGGTCATGGTCAATTCGTTACCGCCTAAAACCGCTGCCAATCCGTAGTAGTCAGCCGCCCTCAGGTCGCTAACATTCCCGCGCACCAAGAAATCGTGAAATTGCCTGTGACCCAACCGTGACAGCAACTCGATTGCGGGCACATTGCGGCTGTAGATCAGGGCGTCCTGAGCAACGATGGGGCCCATAAATCCGCGATCAAAATTTTCTGGCGTATAGGCTGCGTACCTTCGGGGGGCGTCTTTTAGCAAACTCATTGGGTGAATGAGACCGCGGTCGATCGCCATGCCGTAAACAAAGGGCTTTAGGGTGGAGCCGGGAGAGCGCTTGGCTGTGGTGCCATCAACCTGTCCCTGAATGCCGTCGTTGAAAAAATCGGCCGAACCTGCGGAAGCCAGAACCTCCATGCTGCGATGATCGAGTAGCATGACGCTTGCGTTAGTCAGGCCCAATGAACGTTTCCGGTCGACGTAACGGTTGATCTGCTTTTCTATGGTGTTTTGTAGTGGCCAGTCTAGAGTGGTGCTAATCAGCGCCTGTGTACGCGGTGCCTGAGCCATAACGCGGCGGGAAAAATGCGCGGCTCGGTAGGGCAAGCTCCGTGTGCTTCTTACGGCCAGTGGCAGAGCAAACTGCTCCCGTGTTATTTCTTTCAGATCAAACTGTGTTGCCCAAAGGTCTAATAGCCGCGCCCTTGCCCGAGCCATATGGTTGTAGCCTGTAACACTGGCAGGGTTGCGCTTTGCCGGGTTTTGCGGAATGACCACCAGGGCCAGCGCCTCTGGCAGACTGAGTTGCATGGCGGATTTGTTGAAGTAGATGAGAGCAGCGGCGCCGATACCTTCGATATTCCCACCATAGGGTGCAAGGTTTAGATAGGCCTCAAGAATCTCGCGTTTGGAATAATGTCGTTCTAGCTGCACGGCCCGGGCAATTTGCTGCAGTTTGCCGTATGGGGTGCGTGTATTAATGGGATGACTCAGGCGGGCGAGTTGCATGGTGATGGTTGACCCGCCAATCACACGGTTTTGTTTTATGTAGGTTGACCAACCAGCACGTAGCAACGCGCCGGGATTGAACCCCGGGTGGTCATGAAAGTGGCGATCTTCATACAACAGGGTTGCGTCGATGACCGAAGGTGCAATGGCATCGAGTGACAAGTGCAAACGGTAGCGCTGGTCGTCGGCAAGTGCCAAGCGTAACAGACGTCCGTTGCGATCTTGCACGCCCGCTGAGAAGTTCACGTCGGGGTAGAGTGAGGGTTTGGGCGCAAACAGGATCAGCAGAGCGCATGCGATAGTGAGCACTAGCGCAGCACTAACTAAGGCGCGCTTAGCGCTCACAGCAAACCCCGAACCTTAAACTGCCCTGGCGCGGTGCGCGCCTGAATGCTGCGGTCATACATTGACCCTGCAAAAGCGGCTGGCGCTACAAAGGTGCCGGAGGCGGTTACCTTGACACGATAGGTGATCTCAGTCATTCGGTCGCCGAATGACCCATAGAGAACCACTCGGTCCTCGCGAACGTCTTTGTAGTCCAGGTTCCAGTCGTTGTACTGATCGCGTACGGAATCGCTGATAACTTCAAAGCCACCGGGCAGCATGTCGACCACCGCTACGTTGCTGCGTGTAAGGCCAGTGGAGCGGATGCGTAGGCGTGCCGTTAACTCCGTTCCAATGTCTGCGTCAGTGACGGTCTCGCCTGCGTCGTTTAGGTAGGCGCGTTGTATTTCCAGACCCTGTGCGAGGGCGTCTGCGGGCGGTGTTCGGTCAAATCCAGTTTGCGACATTACGTAGTAAACGGGGGTGCTATTTGTGGAGCTGACATGCAGTGTGTCGACACTGTTTGCAACCTTTGCGCGTGCATAAAATGCCGCTTCTGTCAGGATTTGGTTTGTTCCATCT
>JALZVT010000031.1 GCA_023300545.1 Pseudomonadales bacterium | reverse complement strand
ACAGGACAACAAACGATGACCATTGAGATCAAGGCTCCTACTTTTCCGGAGTCGATCAGCGAAGGCACGGTGGCGCAGTGGCACAAGCAGCCTGGTGAAGCCGTCGATCGTGACGAACTGCTGGTAGATATAGAGACTGACAAGGTGGTGCTTGAGATCGTCGCGCCCGAAGCGGGCACGCTAACAAGTATTCTTAAAGCAGAAGGCGAGACGGTCGATAGCGAAGAAGTGATCGCTCAGTTTGAAGCGGGCGCCGCGCCTGCTGCTGTTAGTGCTCCTGCTTCTGACTCAGACAGTTCTGACGGCGAAGAGCCGATGGGTGTTTCGCCATCAGCGCGCAAGCTGGCTGATGAGTCGGGTATTGATCTTGAGCGTGTGACCGGTTCAGGTCGTGACGGTCGCATCACCAAAGCGGATGTGAGTGCGGCGGTTGCTGCCAAAGCGAGTGCACCCAAGGCGGCCACGGCTGCTCGGGTGGACGACCAGTTGGCTATGCCTGCGCCATTGCCCGGTGAGCGTGTAGAGCGTCGGGTCACTATGACTCGTCTGCGTGCGCGTATTGCGGAACGGTTGGTTGAGGCGCAGCAAAACGCGGCCATGCTTACCACGTTTAACGAGGTTGATATGTCTGCTGTGATGGCGTTGCGCAAGCAGCACCAGGAACGCTTTCAGGCTCGCCATAACGGTACCAAACTTGGCTTTATGAGTTTCTTTGTCCGGGCTTGTGTAGAAGCGTTGAAGCGTTTCCCTTCAGTCAATGCCTCGATCGATGGCAACGACGTTGTGTATCACGGCTACTACGATATTGGCGTCGCCGTCTCAACCGAGCGCGGACTTGTTGTGCCAGTGATCCGCGATACCGATGCGTTGGGTATGGCGCAAATCGAAGATCAGATTGGCGCCTACGGTCGCAAGGCCCGCGACGGCAAGCTGACACTGGAAGACATGACCGGCGGCACATTTACCATTTCTAACGGTGGAATTTTTGGTTCAATGATGTCGACTCCCATCTTGAATCCACCGCAAACCGGTGTGTTGGGTATGCACAACATTACCCAACGCGCTGTGGTCATCGACGGCGAGATTGTCGCCCGACCCATGATGTATCTGGCACTGTCTTACGATCACCGGCTGATTGATGGCCGTGAAGCAGTACAGTTTTTGGTAACGATCAAACAACTTATTGAAGACCCGGCGCTGATTCTGCTCGATATTTAGCAGACCAAGCGACTTTAGGGCAACAGGCCGGCAGGCCACGAGGAGAGAGACTATGAGTGACAGTTACGACGTTATTGTTATTGGAGCAGGGCCTGCGGGTTATGCCGCAGCCATTCGTTGCGCGCAATTGGGGCTGAACACCGCGTGTATCGATAAGGAAATTGGCAAAGACGGTAAGCCAACCTTAGGTGGTACCTGTTTGAACTGGGGCTGCATTCCCTCAAAAGCGCTACTCGATGCGTCGCATAAATACATGGAAGCCACCGAGCACTTTGAAGAGCTTGGCATCAAGACGGGTAAAGTCTCGATGGACGTGAAGAAGATGATCGCGCGTAAAGATGAGGTTGTCGCCGGATTGACCGGTGGTATTGGCGGGTTGTTTAAAGGCAATGGGGTTACTCAGCTTTCTGGTCACGGCAAATTGCTGGCCGGTCGCAAGGTGCAGTACACCGACCACAACGGTAAGGCCAGCGAACTCGCAGCGGAACACGTTATTCTGGCGCCGGGTTCAGTGCCCGTGAATATTCCTCCAGCGCCTCTGTCGGGCACGCAGATTGTTGATTCAACCGGTGCGCTGGATTTTGATTCTGTGCCAAAAACGCTGGGCGTTATTGGCGCGGGTGTCATTGGTCTTGAGCTTGGCAGCGTATGGGCGCGCCTTGGCTCAAAGGTTGTTGTTCTGGAAGCGCTCGATGAGTTTCTGCCAATGGCAGACAAGCGCATCGCTCGCGACGCCAAGAAAGTATTGGAAGGCCAGGGTCTAGATATTCGACTGGGTGCTCGGGTGACTGGCGCCGAAGCGACGGGTTCTGGCGTCAATGTCACCTTTGACGACAAAGACGGCGCACAGAAACTGACGGTTGATCGACTGATTGTTGCCGTTGGCCGTCGCCCTTACACCGAAGGGCTGTTGGCGCCGGACTGTGGGGTGAACCTTGATGAGCGTGGCTATCTGTTTGTTAATGAATACTGCGCAACCGATGCGCCTAAGGTCTACGCGGTGGGTGACGTTGTCCGCGGCCCGATGCTTGCGCATAAAGGCTCGGAAGAGGGCGTCATGGTTGCTGAGCGCATTGCGGGTCACAAGCCCATGGTGAATTACGACTGCATTCCAAACGTTATCTATACCCATCCGGAAATTGCCTGGGTGGGCAAAACCGAAGAACAGCTGAAAGCTGACGGCGAAGAGTTCAACGTGGGCACGTTTCCGTTTGCGGCCAGTGGCCGAGCGCTAGCGGCCAATGACACCACCGGCATGGTGAAAGTGATCGCTGACGCCAAAACCGACCGCATCATTGGCATGCACGTGTTTGGCCCACAGGCATCAGAGATGATTGCCCAGGCCGTGATCGGTATGGAGTTTGACGCCAGCGCTGAAGACTTTGGCTTGACCATGTTTGCTCACCCAACACTGTCAGAGGCGGTGCGCGAAGCAGCCCTTGGCGTGGGTGGCAATGCGATTCATATGATGAATCGCAAAAAGCGCTAATCAGACCAGCAACAGGAAGGCGCATTTATTTAACATAATATATGAGCTACTTACTTAACCTATGATTTCTAGTGAAAACAACTTTAACCAGCGAGGGGAAACCAAGTGAACTTGCACGAATACCAGTCCAAGCAGCTGTTCAAGCAGTACGGGCTGCCAGTATCGGACGGCATTGCCTGCGATACGGCGGATGAGGCCGTTGCGGCCGCAGAAAAGATTGGCGGCGATCGCTGGGTGGTTAAAGCCCAGGTGCACGCTGGTGGACGCGGTAAGGCGGGTGGCGTGAAGCTGGTCGATAACGCTGACGAGATTCGGGCGTTTTCCGAGCAGTGGATTGGCAAGAACATGGTGACCTACCAGACTGATGAAAATGGTCAGCCGGTCAGCAAAATCTATGTAGAGACCTGCACAGACATCGAAAACGAACTCTATTTGGGTGCGGTGATCGACCGAGCATCGCGCCGGGTTGTGTTCATGGCGTCGACTGAAGGTGGCGTTGAGATCGAGAAGGTGGCTGAAGAGACGCCCGAAAAGATTTTGCGTGCCGTGATTAATCCTGCGGTTGGCGCACAGCCGTTTCAGGGCCGCGAACTGGCCTACGCACTGGGCCTGAACAAGACCCAGGTGAAGCAGTTCACGGCGATTTTCATGAACCTGTCAAAACTGTTCCACGAACAGGATTGCGCGTTGATGGAAATTAACCCGCTGGTTATTACCACCGACGGTGACATTCATTGTCTGGACGCCAAGATTGGCATCGACGGTAACGCGCTGTATCGCCAACCTAAGCTTGCGGCCATGAACGACCCAAGCCAGGAAGACGAACGCGAAGCCCAGGCCGCCAAGTTCAACCTCAACTATGTCGCCCTCGACGGCAACATTGGTTGCATGGTTAACGGCGCTGGCCTTGCAATGGGCACCATGGATCTTGTGAAGACGCATGGCGGCAATCCTGCCAACTTCCTCGACGTGGGTGGTGGTGCTACCAAAGAAGCGGTCACCGAAGCGTTCAAGATCATTCTTTCAGACGATGCGGTTCAGGCCGTACTCATTAATATTTTTGGTGGCATTGTGAGCTGCGCGATTATTGCCGAGGGCATTATTGCCGCGGTTCGTGACGTGGGTGTTGAAGTGCCTGTTGTCGTGCGGTTTGAAGGCAACAATTCGAAAGCGGGCGCCGAGATGCTGACAGAAAGCGGTCTTAACCTGATCGCCGCAACCAGCCTCACAGACGCAGCCCAGCAAGCAGTAAAAGCAGCAGGGGGCAACTCATGAGCGTATTAATCGACAAGAACACCAAGGTAATCTGCCAGGGTTTCACGGGTTCGCAGGGCACTCTGCACAGCGAGCAGGCCATTGCATATGGCACCAAACTGATGGGTGGCGTTACGCCGGGTAAAGGCGGTGGTACCCACCTTGACCTGCCGATCTTTGACACGGTAGAGCAGGCGGTAAAAGAAACAGGGGCTACGGCATCGGTTATTTACGTGCCAGCCGCGTTCTGCAAAGACTCCATTCTTGAAGCGGCAGACAACGGCATTGAGTTGATCGTTTGCATCACCGAAGGCATTCCTACTCTGGACATGCTCGATGTTAAAGCGATTCTCGATGGTACCGATATTCGTTTGATCGGTCCTAACTGCCCAGGTGTTATCACGCCGGGTGAATGCAAGATCGGCATTATGCCGGGTGAAATTCATCTGCCGGGCAAAGTAGGTGTCGTTTCCCGTTCCGGTACTTTGACCTATGAGGCCGTTAAGCAAACGACCGATCGTGGTTACGGTCAGAGCACCTGCGTGGGCATTGGCGGCGATCCGATCCCGGGCAGTCACTTTATCGACATTCTTAGTCTGTTCCAGGACGATCCTGCGACTGAGGCGATTGTGATGGTCGGTGAGATCGGCGGTACAGCTGAAGAAGAAGCAGCAGACTTCATCAAAGCTAACGTCACCAAGCCGGTTGTGTCATACATTGCGGGCGTTACGGCGCCAGCGGGTAAGCGCATGGGTCACGCTGGCGCCATTATTGCCGGCGGCAAAGGCACAGCAAAAGAGAAGTTTGCAGCCCTTGAAGCGGCGGGTGTACGTACAGTGAACAGCCTGGCTGATATTGGCGACGCCCTGTCTGAAGTGACCGGCTGGGCCTAATTGCCCTAGCCTGCAAGCGGGGAATCCAATCGGCGATTCCCCAGCCCGGTGGCTGATTGTTTGCCGGGACATTACGACCTGACATAGGGCTTGAAGTTGGCCCAAACATCCCCATCTCCCTTTCCAACACCCATTTCAAGAGTTCACGATAAAGATGAGCGAGACTACCGAACAGCCTGACAGCACAGACGCTTCTGGCGAGACGTTTGGCTTTCAAACCGAAGCCAAGCAACTCATGCAGTTGATGATTCATAGCCTTTATAGCAACCGCGAGATATTTGTTCGCGAGCTGATCTCCAATGCCTCCGACGCTATCGACAAGCTGCGTTTTGAGAGCATTGCAGACGCCAAGCTGCTGGAAGACGACTCCGAGCTGCGAATTGAGATTACCTTTGATGCCGAAGGCAAAAAGGTGTCGATTCGCGACAACGGCATTGGCATGAGTCGCGACGAAGTGATCAAAAACCTGGGCACCATTGCGCGCTCGGGCACCGCAGAGTTTGTGAAGTCGCTGACGGGCGATCAGGCAAAAGACTCGCAATTGATCGGCCAGTTTGGTGTTGGTTTTTACAGCGGTTTTATCGTCGCTGACACAATGGAAGTGGTTACGCGCCGCGCAGGCGAAACCGCTGGCGTACGTTGGACTTCAGCCGGCGAAGATCAGTTCACCGTTGATGATGTGGCTAACGCACCCCGGGGTACGCAGGTCACGTTGCACCTTAAAGACGATGCCCTCGAATTTGCGGAAGACTTCCGCATGCGTTCCATTGTGCGCAAATACTCCGATCACATCAGTGTGCCAGTGATGATGTTCAGCACGCCCGAAGCACCCATCGCTGAGGAAGGTGAAGAGCAGCAGCCAGCGCCAGAAGCCGAGCTTGAAGCGGTAAACCAGGCAAAAGCACTCTGGACTCGCGGTCGTACAGACATTAGCGACGACGAGTATCAAGAGTTCTACAAACACCTGTCGCACGACTACGAAGATTCGTTGTCGTGGAGTCACAACCGGGTTGAAGGCAAGCTCGAGTACACCTCGCTGCTTTACCTGCCCAAGCGTGCGCCGTTTGACATGTGGAACCGAGAGCAGCCGCGCGGCCTGAAGCTCTACGTTCAGCGCGTTTTCATCATGGACGAAGCCGAGAGCTTCCTGCCCATCTATCTGCGCTTTGTGAAAGGCATTGTCGACTCAAACGATCTGCCGCTTAACGTATCGCGGGAGATTCTTCAGCAGGACGATCGCGTTGATAGCATTCGTAACGCGCTCACAAAGCGCGTGTTGAAAATGCTCGATGACATGGCAAGGAAAGAGCCAGAAAACTTCCAGACCTTCTGGAACGAATTTGGTGAAGTTCTGAAAGAAGGCGCCGGAGAAGACTTTGCGAACCGTGAAGCCATCTCGAAGCTGCTGCGTTTTGCGTCCACCGAAACGGTCAACGACGGGTCAGACGCTCCTGAAAAAACCATGACGCTTGAAGGTTATATCGAGCGCATGAACGAAGGTCAGGAGAAGATTTACTACGTTACGGCCGACAGCTACGCCGCAGCTGCGGGTTCGCCACATCTCGAAGCCTTGAAAAAAGAAGGCATCGAAGTGCTGCTGATGTTTGATCGTGTTGACGAATGGTTGATGGGCTCGCTGACCGAGTTTGACGGCAAGCAGTTCCAGGATGTTGTTCGCGGTGATATCGATCTGCCTGACTCTGATAAGGACGATGTCGACGATGATGCGCACAAAGATCTGGCTGAACGCATAAAGACAGCGCTTGATGATCGGGTTGAAAACGTCAAGGCGTCACGCCGTTTGACCGATTCGCCAGGGTGTCTGGTGCTGAGTGCGGACGACATGGGCGCGCAGATGCGCCGTATTATGGAAGCCTCGGGCCAGGCGGTTCCGGCGTCTCGTCCCATCTTCGAATTCAACGCTGAGCATCCGCTCGTGATGCGCTTAGACAGTGAGGCAGACGAAGATCGGTTTAAAGACCTGGCGCTGATTCTGCTTGATCAAGCGACGCTCGCGGACGGTAACGCGCTGGGTGATCCGGGTGCTTACTCCACTCGGTTAAATGCGCTGCTGCTTGAGTTGTTAGGAGACGCAAGCTGACAGTTGCGGTTATAGGCGGCGGTAACTTTGGTACCGCCGTTGCCAATATTGCCGCTGCGAGCGGTGCAGATGTGGCGCTGTGGATGCGTGATGAGTCTCAAGTGCAAGACACGCTCACACATCGCGAAAATCGACGTTACCTACCGGGTCATCAGCTCAATGAGCGCGTGATTCCAACAACCGACATCGCGTGGGCGGCGACGGGGCGAAAACTAATAATCGTGACCGTTCCCAGCGCCTCATTCCGCGCGGTTACCCGCAGTCTGGCCCCGCATGTGACAGAAAGTGACATGATTGTGAGCGGTACCAAGGGCATTGAAGGTGATGGCTTTGTATTGATGAGTCAGATCATTGCTGCAGAGACAAACTGCGGTGCGGTTGGCGCGATCAGCGGGCCAAACCTTGCCGAAGAGATGGCAGCGGGGCATTACACGGGCACAGTTGTGGCTAGCGAAAGTGCGCAACTGTGTGAGCGTGCGCAGACCTTGCTGCATAGCGAAACCTTTCGGGTGTATGCAAGCTCCGATCCATTTGGCGTCGAGCTTGCCGGCAGTCTCAAAAATATTTATGCCATTGTGTGCGGTTTGGCCGCAGGTCTTAAAGTTGGGCAAAACACGGTGTCGATGCTGGTTACACGCAGTCTGGCTGAAATGTCCCGTTTTGCGGTTTCAATGGGTGCAGACCCGTTTACGTTTCTTGGCCTAGCCGGTGTTGGCGATCTTATGGCCACATGCACCTCTCCGCTCAGCCGTAACTTCCAGTTGGGCGCCAAGCTTGCTGAAGGCAATACGCTGGATGAGTCGGTTCAGGCTTTGGGAAAACTAGCGGAAGGTGTCAACACACTGCGAGTCGTTAAAGCCAAGAGCGATGAACTCGGAGTGTATATGCCGCTAGTAAATGCGCTCTATGCGGTTGTCTTTGAAGATCAGCCCATAACTACCGTGATCGGCAGTCTTATGGGCAGCGAGCAAGGTAATGATGTTGAGTTTGCCCGGCCTATGGCTTAAGGAAGAAATGAACTTGCGGAAAAAATTCCTGTTGTTGTTACTCGCAGCGTTATGCGGCGTTAGCGCGCAGGCCGCTGATACGCCGAGCCCTACAACCCCACTTGAGGTTCAGGTTGGGTCTTCAGCCGTGGTTCTCGCAGCCATCGACGATACGGTCGCCGGCTATTCAGTAGTGCTAAGCAGCGCCGAGAAAACAGGCCGCGAGCTGCTGATCAAAAACGAACGAGTGGTGAGTGGTGCTCGATCGCGCCGTCTTTGGCAATGGCCAAAAGACGCGCTGCCGGAAAAGGTGTTTACTGATGTGGCTGCGCAATTGCCGGGTGAGACGCTGTTTGAATGTGAAGGCGCAGATTGCGGGCGCAGTAACGTCTGGTCGACGTTGGTGTTTGGCGAGGCGCTGATCTATGGCCCCAGCCGCTACCAGCATTATCGCGTTGTGCGCGATGCATCTGGCGTTTTGCACGTGCTCTATGTGGTGCGCCGTGGCAATCGGCGTGTGCACGCGCTTTATGAGCAAATAGCCGATGTTACTGGCTTTGCCAGTGCTGCAACAATTGGCGACCGAAAAACCAATGTGGTTGCCGCGCTCGCTGCAACCGGTGTCGCGCGCCTAAATGTTGTTCCCGGGCTAAATGGGGAGCTCGACGCCGGGGCCACGAAAGAGCTCGAAAGCATTGGGCGTAGCTTAGCGGGCGTTACTGCCGGAGAAATCTACGCCGTTTGTCATCTGTATCCGGGTGGCCGTTCACGCATTATCGGCGGAAACCGCAAAGAACGTGGCGCAAGAGCTGCCGAAGTGTCGACAGAAGAAACCGTTGAGAACCTGTTGGCGGCCAGTGAGCGCTGTGCTGAGGCTGCGGTGACGGCGCTGAAAGCCGGGCTGGCCACTGCATCCGTTGCGGGTGTCGCGGAAGAGTCCAAGAATCGGCAGCGGCCAGCGCTGCTCGCATTTGGTTCGTTTGGCGCTGGGCCGTTGTTGCCCGCGGCGGGTGCTTTTAACCGTATTGAATTGGTCGTGCCCTCGCGCTTGTTGCGCGAGTGACCACGCTACGAACCTGCCTTAGCGTTGCAGCACAACAGTTAGACTCCGCACCGCTCACGTTTGGGCATGGTACCGACAATGCCTGGGACGAGGCGGTTGCACTGGCGCTAGGCTGCCTTGATTGGCCCGACGACGAGTCGATGCTTGATCGGGAACTTACCGATGCGCAGAGTGCGGCGTTTGCTGGGTTGGTTCAGCGCCGTATCGATGAGCGTATCCCGGTACCCATGTTGCTTGGTTATGCGCAGTTTGCTGGGCACCGATTTGCAGTAGCGCCTAACGTTATGATTCCACGCTCGCCCATTGCAGAGCTCATTGCCCAGTCGTTTCAGCCCTGGCTAAAGCAAGAGCCGCGCCGAGTGCTCGATCTTTGCAGTGGGGGTGGCTGTATTGGCATTAGTTGTGCGCTGCGCTTTGAGTCTGCTCGAGTGGATCTTGTCGACCTCGATCCCGTTGCGGTGGCTCTGAGTGAGCAGAACATTGAGCTGCATGAATTGAATGACAGGGTGCGTGCGTTTGCGGGAAGTCTGTATGCGCCACTTGCCGGCACCTACGACCTTATCGTGAGTAATCCGCCCTATGTGCCAAGCGCCGAGAGCCAGGCTCGCCCACAGGAGTTTATGCACGAGCCTGAGCTTGCCTATGACGGCGGCGTCACCGGAATGGATTTGGTGGCTGGGATATTTGCAGGCGCCACGCGGTTTCTCGCACCTGATGGCTTGCTGGTTGTAGAAGTAGGGCAGTGGGCCGACGTCGTTGAAGCCCAATGGCCAGAGGTGCCCTTTCTTTGGCCTGAGCTTGAGTTAGGTGGCGAGGGCATACTGGTGCTTGATGAAGCTTTGGTGGCTGAACATACTGTCGTGCTGTCGCGGCCTTAAAGCGGGTACGGTGGTGGCGATGTTGATGGCGCGTTTGATGCCTGTTGTTTTTTTAACTAGTTTTGGGGTGGAAGCTCGCAGTGGCCGGTAACAGTTTTGGTGATGCGTTTGTTGTAACAACCTATGGCGAGAGCCATGGGCCTGCGCTAGGTGCGATTGTTGATGGCTGTCCCGCGGGTCTGCCGCTAGCCGCCGCGGATCTGCAGGGCGACCTCGACCGCAGACGACCGGGGCAGTCCAAGTACACCACCCAGAGGCGAGAACCTGATCAGGTCGAGATTCTGTCTGGTGTTTTTGAAGGGGTCACGACGGGTACGCCGATTGCGCTGCAGATTACTAATATGGATCAACGCAGCCGAGACTACGGCGAGGTAAAGAACCAATTTCGACCCGCGCACGCCGATTTCACCTACCAGCAAAAATATGGGATCAGGGATTATCGTGGCGGTGGTCGTTCTTCTGCTCGCGAGACCGCGATGCGAGTGGCCGCGGCAGGTATTGCCAAGAAGTATTTGCGCGACACCTGGGGCGTGAATATTTATGGTGGCCTGGTCCGAATTGGCGCTCTAGAAGCGGCGACGCTCGACTGGAGTGAGGTGGCCAACAACGATTTCTTTTGCCCGGACGCGGCTCTGGTGCCGCAGATCGCGGCGCTCATTGATGAGCTAAGGCGAGCCGGCGATTCTATTGGTGCCGAGATCGCCGTGGTGGCAGAGGGCGTTCCTGCGGGTTGGGGCGAGCCAGTGTTCTCGAAGTTGGATGCTGATATTGCCGGTGCGTTGATGGGTATTAACGCCGTCAAAGGTGTCGCACTTGGTGATGGCTTTGACGTGGTCGCCCAGCGTGGCAGCGAGCATCGCGACGAAATGAATGCAGATGGTTTCCTGAGTAATCATGCGGGCGGAATACTGGGCGGCATTTCGTCTGGGCAATCGATAATGGCCCGACTTGCGTTGAAGCCGACTTCGAGTTTGACCATACCGGGCAAAAGCGTCGACCGTGACGGCAACGAAGTTGAGGTAGTGACCAAAGGTCGGCATGACCCTTGCGTGGGTATCAGAGCCACGCCGATCGCGGAGGCGATGTTGGCTTTGGTATTGATGGATCACGCCATGCGTCAACGCGCGCAGAACCCGGATCAGGCGGGGAGCCGACCGGAGGGATAGGGGAGCCAGAAACCAGGGGTCAGATTTAAATCTGACCCCACCAATAACCGCTATCGAGCATCTGCGAACTCACGGACAACACTTATAAACGCATTTGCCGCCGCGGAGGCGGTGTGCCTGGGGTGGGTCACTAGACCCAGTTGTCGCGCCGGAGCTGCCAGCGATTTCCCACTCAGCACGTGCAGATCATCCGCGAGCATAGTTTCTGGCAGTGCGCTCCAGCCGTAGCCTGCAGCGACCAGCATGCGAATGGTCTCCAGATAGTTGGTCTGCATCGCAATCAGCGGGCGTAGATTGGCGCGGGCAAACATCTCGTTGATGAGCTTGCCGGTGTAGGTGCCCGGCCCGGGCAATATCGCGGGCTGCTTTGCCAGTTTTTCCAGCGTGGTGCGGCGAGTGGCGCTGCTCGTGTGTTCGTCAGCAGCCTGAATGAATCGCAGTGGGTCATGCCATAGCACTTCACTGGTTAGATCAGCCTGGCCTTGGGGATCAAGCGTAACCACCGCCAACTCACCTGTGCCCTGACGGACGCGCTGATAACCCACTTCAGAGTCTTCGAAGCGAATGTCGAGCTGGACGCTGGCAAAGCGCTGGCGAAACAACCGCAATACGGGCGCGAGCCGATGCAAGCCGATGTGGTGTGAGGTGGTCAGTCGGAGTACACCGCTCACGGTTTCTGGCTCGACCGACAGTGATTGCCGAACATCGGTCATACGCTGGAGAATATCCTCAGCCTGGGGGCGCAGCAGCGTGCCCGCCTCGGTAAGGCGAACCTGTCGACCGAGCCGATCAAACAGGCGCACATCGAGATCAGCCTCGAGTGCTGCGATGCGTTTACTGATCGCCGGCTGGGTGATCGCCAGTGCCTGTGCGGCCGTGCTGAACGATTCATGCTCACTGACGACAAGGAAGGCGCGTAACTGTTGCGGGTCCATAGTCATGACTCCTGGTGGGACTGCTATTCCGAATCTGTATTCCGATAGGTTATCTTAATCATAAAAACAATGAATTTGTGTTATTCGATGGTCAGGCCTAGCATCGCGGTCTAACTCACGCCCTGACTTGGAGAGCCTTCACCCGTGGCCCAAACGCTTTACGACAAAATCTGGCAAGACCATCTGGTTACTGAACAGGAGGACGGCAGCGCGCTGCTGTACATCGATCAACAGTTGCTGCACGAGGTGACGTCACCCCAGGCTTTCGAAGGGCTGCGGCTGGCTGATCGTTCTGTGTGGCGGATAGCCGGTAATCTGGCAACCCCGGATCACAACGTGCCTACGGACCCTAAAGAGCGCGAGACCGGCATCGCGGGGATTACTGATCTGATCGCGCGCACTCAGGTGTCAACGCTGGATGACAACTGCCGGGCATTTAACATTGAACAGTACGACATTCATGACAAGCGCCAGGGCATCGTTCATGTGATGGGACCAGAGCAGGGCGCAACGCTGCCTGGCATGACCATCGTGTGCGGGGATTCGCACACCTCAACTCACGGCGCGTTTGCGGCTTTGGCCCAGGGCATAGGCACCTCTGAAGTTGAGCACGTTCTAGCGTCACAATGTCTGCTGCAACGTAAGACCAAGAATTTGGCCGTGCGTATCAGTGGTGAATTGGGGCACGGCGTGTACGCGAAAGACCTCGTGTTAAAAATTATTGGTGAACTGGGCACCGCGGGTGCAACCGGACACACCATTGAGTTCATGGGGGAAGCGATTCGAAACCTGTCTATGGAAGGGCGCATGACCGTTTGCAACATGGCCATTGAGGCGGGCGCACGCGCGGGTTTAGTGGCATTTGATGACGTGACCGCCGCCTATGTCAAAGGCCGACCCTTGGCGCCTTCGGGTGAACTTTGGGATCAGGCGCTCGCTTACTGGCGAACTCTGCACAGCGATGCAGACGCCGTATTTGATACCCAGCACAGCATCGACGTGACCAACATGGCTCCGCAGGTCTCCTGGGGCACGTCGCCGGAAATGGTTGTCGCTATCGACGGTGTAGTGCCCGAGCCAGTTGGCGCCAAAGAAGAAGGCATTCGCAACGCCTGTACCTACATGGATTTGCAGCCGGGCCAGAAGATGACCAGCATCGAGTTGGACCGTATATTTATTGGTAGTTGTACCAACGCGCGCATTGAAGACATTCGAGTCGCCGCTCAGGTTGCCAAAGGCCGCAAGGTCGCCAGTTCGATCACCCAGGCAATGGTTGTACCGGGGTCTGGGCTGGTTAAAGCTCAGGCTGAAGAAGAAGGTCTGGCGCAAATTCTGGTTGATGCCGGCTTTGAGTGGCGCGCGCCGGGTTGCTCAATGTGTCTTGCCATGAACGCTGACAAGCTGCAGCCCGGTGAGCACTGCGCAAGCACCTCCAACCGAAACTTCGAAGGCCGCCAAGGCCACAACGGCCGAACGCACCTTGTGAGTCCAGCCACCGCGGCCGCTGCCGCAATAGCCGGTCACTTTGTCGATAGCAGGGAGTTTGTATGACACCGTTTACCACCCACACAGGCCTTGCCGTACCGCTCGATCGGGCAAACGTCGATACCGATCAGATCATTCCAAAGCAATTTCTGAAGTCGATACGGCGTACGGGCTTTGGCGATAATCTGTTTGATGCCTGGCGCTATCACGACGAAGGCGACATGGGCAAAACCCCCAACGATCGCGAGATTAATAGCGACTTCATTTTGAACGTGCCGCGTTATCAAGGGGCGAGCGTTTTGCTTGCACGCGAAAATTTTGGCTGTGGTTCGTCACGTGAACACGCGGTTTGGGCGCTTTCTGAGTTTGGCTTTCGCTGCGTTATTGCGCCAAGCTTTGCAGACATCTTCTCGAATAACTGCTTTAAGAATGGCGTGCTGCCAATCGTGCTAGCAGAGGCTGAAGTCGTTGCATTGTTTGATCGCGCTTTGGCAGGTGAGGATGTACAGGTTGCCGTTGACCTCGCTGCGCAAACCGTGAGCTCAGGAGATGCTGTATACGGTTTTGACATTACCGAGCAGCGGAAGCACAGCCTGTTAAATGGGCTGGATGAGATTGGCGCAACGCTTGCGCAGGCAGAGTCGATCAAAACGTTTGAGGGTAGCTATAAGCAACGCCGGCCCTGGACCTTTCTGCGCGACGTTTAGTAGCACAGTTATACAGCGACAATGCGCAGCTGCGCTAACGCCACACCGCTTTACTAAATAAGAGATGACTGATGAGTAATACAAAATCGATTCTTGCTTTGCCGGGTGACGGCATTGGCCCCGAAGTAATGACGCCGGCCATTGAACTTGCGCACGCGGCAGCCGCTATGGATGGCGTGACCTTAACCGTGAGCGAAGGGCTGGTGGGTGGTTGCGCGATTGATGCCGAAGGCACGCCTTTGCCAGCGGCGACGCTTGCAGCCGCGAAAGCGGCTGACGCGGTATTGCTGGGGGCGGTTGGTGGCCCCAGATGGGAAGCGCTGCCAATGAGCGAGCGACCTGAAAAAGGTTTGCTTGGATTGCGCCAGGGACTCGAATTGTTCTCAAACTTGCGGCCCGCATTGCTGGCGCCGGCGCTAGCAGAAGCCTCATCGCTTAAGGCGGAGTTGGTTGCGGGTCTTGATATTTTGATTGTGCGAGAGCTGACGGGCGGTATCTATTTTGGTGAGCCACGTGGTGTCACGACCGAGAACAATGAGCGGAAAGGCTTCAATACCTACGTTTATCACGACTGGGAAATTGAACGTATTGCACGCAGTGCGTTTGAGTTGGCGCAGAAGCGTAGTGGCCGGTTGTGTTCAGTGGATAAGGCCAACGTGCTAGAGGTCACCCAGCTTTGGCGTGATGTTGTGAATGAAATAGCGGGCGATTACCCCGATGTTGAGCTGTCGCATATGTATGTCGACAATGCAGCGATGCAACTTGTGCGTACCCCCAAACAGTTTGACGTGATTGTTACCGGCAATATGTTTGGCGACATTCTGAGTGACGTGGCAGCAATGTTAACCGGCTCGTTAGGTATGTTGCCGTCAGCTTCTCTTGCGGCAGATGGGCGCGGTATGTATGAACCGGTGCACGGTAGTGCGCCTGACATTGCGGGTAAAGAGTTGGCGAACCCGCTCGCCATGTTTTTGTCTGTCGCGATGATGTTTCGTTACAGCCTCGGCATGCCCGAGGCAGCAGTTCGCATTGAGGCCGCGGTAAGCGCGACCCTGGCAGCTGGTCATCGCACGGCAGATCTGCATGGGGTTACCGCCGACAACCAAGAAACAACGTCCAGCATGGCTGCAGCGGTTATGGGCCACCTCACGAATGGAGCACGTTGATATGACTGGCAAAGTTGATGTTGCGGTGGTGGGCGCAACCGGTGCCGTTGGTGAAGCGATGCTTGAAATTCTGGAAGAACGAAACTTCCCGGTTGGCGAGCTGCATTTGTTGGCGAGTGAACGTTCAGCAGGAACAACCAAGCGGGCTCTGGGCAAGACTCGGGAGGTCAAAGATCTGGCTGAATTTGATTTCTCGACCGTGCAACTAGGCTTGTTCTCGCCGGGTGGTACCGTGTCTGCGAAGTACGCCCCCATAGCGGCAGAATCCGGCTGTTGGGTTGTGGACAATACGTCACACTTTCGGATGGATCCGGCGGTGCCTTTGGTCGTACCCGAGGTGAATGCCCATGCCCTCGACGGTTACGAAGGACGAATTGTCGCAAACCCAAATTGTTCGACGATTCAAATGTTGGTGGCGTTGAAGCCGCTGCACGATGCCGCGACCATTAAGCGTATTACGGTCTCAACCTATCAGGCGGTATCAGGCGCCGGTGCAAAAGGGGTGGATGAATTGGCCGGACAGACCGCTGCGCTGCTTAATGGGCGTAGCTATGAACCGAACCAGTTTCCAACCCAGATCGCCTTCAATGCGATCCCCCAAATTGGCGATTTTGAAGACAACGGTTACAGCACCGAAGAAATGAAGATGGTGCGCGAAACCTGCAAAATTTTCGAAGATGACAGTATTCTTGTTAATCCGACCTGCGTGCGAATACCGGTGTTCTATGGTCACAGCGAAGCGGTGGCGGTTGAACTCGAACGACCGTTGTCAGTCGCGTCGGCACGAGAGCTGCTCGAACGGGCGAGCGGAGTCACTTTACTTGACGAAGATGGTGTGAAAGCGGAAGGAGGTGTGGGCTATCCCACTCCGGTTAAGGAAGCAACCGGTACCGATTCGGTGTTTGTCGGTCGCTTGCGAGCCGATTTGTCACATCCGAACGGGCTGAACCTGTGGGTGGTGAGTGACAATGTCAGAAAGGGGGCTGCGCTCAATAGCGTGCAGATTGCCGAGCTGTTGTTCGCTAACGGCTCGCTCGACTAGCGCCATTTAACCGTCAATAGATGTAATAATTGGGACTCGCGCCATACTCTCGGAGGGTGCCCTGCGGTATTGTTCGCCTGTCTCTAATTGTCGTTAGTCGCAATTGCTGGAAGCAATCGGTGGCTTTGGATATTGAAGGCACGAATTGACGATGTAGCGTGTTCGCAACATACGCAAAAGGATGTGAATTGATTCAGGTGGGCTTAGTGGCGTTGTCACAGGACTGCCGATCTAATCAGGCTTCTTGCCTCACCCCCCCCTTTGCAGTGTGTCGCCCAACGAATACAAACGTCGCGCAAAGAAAACATAGAATTGGTGATCGGGTTGGTAGGTAAGGGTTTTTTTATGGTTAGTTCTGGCTGGAATCGAATGCGTCAGCGCTGTCTGTCTGCGGGAATAGCTGCAGGTGCTGTAATTTGTTTGTCAGCGGGTACTGTGGGCACGTTGCCTGTTTCTGCCTTGGGCTTGGGTGAGATTGATACCCGGTCGGCTCTTAATGAGCGCTTTGCTGCTGAAATTGAGTTGCTCGATACGCGTGGTCTCGACAGCGCGGAAGTACTGGCATCGCTTGCATCCACGGATGACTTCCGCCGAGTTGGGGTTGAACGCTTCTTCTTTTTGACCAGCTTAAAGTTTGATGTGACCCGCAGCCCCCGGGGCAACCTGGTGATCAAGGCGACTTCACAGCAGCCCATCACCGAACCCTATCTCAACTTTCTAGTGGAAGTGCTTTGGCCCAGCGGCCGGTTGCTTAAGGAGTACACCGTACTGCTTGATCCGCCCACTTTTACCCATAGCGCTGCTGCGCCCGTGGCCGCACCAAGCCGCGAGCAAACTGATATCGGCTCTGCGGGTCGTATTCAGCGAGACACACCGCCGGTCACCAGTACGACAAGTACTAGCGCGCCTGCCGTCGCAGCACCGTCTTCTACGTCAAACTCGACGCCAGGCACGCCGCGCCCCCAGATTGCGTCCAACGATGGCACCTACGGTCGGACGACTCGCAATGACACACTGTGGACTATCGCGTCGCAAACGTTGCCCTCAGAAAACGTGACACCACAGCAAAACATGCTGGCGATTCAACGCCTCAATCCAACAGCCTTTATCGACGGCAACGTCAATCTGCTGAAAGAAGGCGTTGTTCTGCGGCTGCCAAGCGAAGCCGAAGCGTCGGCTGTGCCTAAGCCTTCAGCGGTTGCCGAGATCGATCAACAGAATCAGTCATGGCGAGCAGGTTCGCCAGCTCGAACGGCTTCTGCAGCCCCCTCTGACTCTTCATCAACCAGCCCATCCCAGGCAAGTGCTGCCACTATTGATGCAACCAGCCGTGGGCCCGGTGATGCCGGTTCAGCGCCGGTAACCAATGACGGTCGCTTGAGCATTGTCGCGGCCGACGTCACAGGCGCGGTCGATAGTATCGACAGTGCGGGTTCCAGCGACCAGGCGACGGCCGTTGTCGGTAATGCGTCGAATGAACGACTGAGTGAGATGACTCGTAAAGTAGATGAGTTGACCTATCAACTCGATCTACAAAAGCGTGGCGTCGAAGAACAGGCTGCCGAAAGCGAAAAAACGATCAGTTTAAAAGATCAACAAATTGCACAACTTGAGCAGCAACTTAAAACAATACGTGAGGGCTCAACAAACCTTCAACCGCAAGATCAAAGCACCTCACAAACGACACCGGCCAATGCCAAGCCCTGGTGGCAAGAAACGTCTGTGCTCGGAACTGCGTTGGGTGGTTTGGCCTTGGTGTTAGCGGGTGTGCTGTTTAGCCGCCGCCGAAAAAATGCGGATGACCTAGAGCTAGATGACCTCGATGCGGGTGAGCCGTCTTTTGAGCTGGCACCATCGCTCGCGTCTGAAACAGCAACACCGCTTGGTGATGCTGACCTGCTGGGTGATCTAGAAGACGCTGACGGCGCGCTTGATGCCGCCTCTAGTGTGGCTGCCGAAGCTGACCTTGCTGAAGAACTTAGCACCTCGATGGACTCCATCGGATCTGACGATGAGCTTTCTGATGATGACCTGTTTGGTCCAGCGGATGATGCGTCTCCTGCCGACAAGGTTGGCGCGACGGGTAGTGCCGCTGAAACGTCTGACGTTATTGGTGAGGCAGATATCTACATCGCTTATGGGCGTTACCCGCAAGCGATCGCGTTGTTGCAGGGAGCTGTTGAATCCAATCCGGAAGATCACGCCGTTCGAATGCGGTTGCTGGAAGTTTCCGCTGAAACAAACGATGCCGAAAGTTACGCTCGGCACGCCGTCGCGCTGGGTGAAAACTGTTCAGACAGCGACACACTAGCGGCCGCTGAAGCATTGCATGACGCACTTGAGACTGATTTCCGCGCCGAGGTTGACGCGTTGGACGGTAGTCAGCCTATGGATGCATCAAACACAGGTTTGATTGCTGGCGCCGGAGCGGCAATTGCTGTCGGTGCTGCGAGTGTGTTTGCAGGTGCTGACGATGCGGATGCTGAGCAGCATGACGAAGTTGAATCTCTCGATGACCATGAGCTGGAATCAGAAGCAGAGCCATTTGCGTTCGACACCACCGTAAGCAGTGTGGCAAGTGATGACCTGGCTGATGAAGCAGATTCACTGCTAACTGGCGAGTTTGGCGGCGGTAACTCTGACAATTCAGATGACCTGATGGTCGACTCCGATGCGGTTGAAGCCGAGTTCGAGCTCGATCTTGATTCGAGCGATGATATTGATCTAGACGTTCTTACCGATGAAATAGCCGCTGATGCAGCTGCTGATTTTGATCAGCCCGCGGTAAATACAGACCAGTTCTCGACTAATGTTGATATGGATCTTGCCAGCAGTATCCCGGATTCGGTTGAAGACTTTGAGCTCGATCTTGATGTTGATAGCTTGGGTGACTCGGTTGGGGATCTGACTGATGACGTTTCAGCAGACAGCCTCGGCGGTGATCTTGGAATCGACTTTCCAGATGAAACCTCTGAGCTTGCACGAGTGGTTGCCGAAACAGATGACGACGAGCTGCTGGATGAGATCGAACGCAGTTTGGGTGAGTTGGAAGCAGATGGTCTGTTGACGCCCGAGCTTGGCGACGATGTGGATTTCAGCTTTGACGATGACGCTGATACCTCTGCGACAAAGTTAGACCTCGCACGCGCCTATATTGATATGGGCGACGACGACGGTGCTCGAGAGATTCTTGGTGAAGTGATCTCGGAAGGTGATACGTCACAAAAGGGCGAAGCCAACGAGTTGCTCGACAAGCTCTAGCATTAGCGAGCAGCTAACAACCTGGGCACTGGGCGTTGAATATGACGGCAGTGTCTTTCACGGCTGGCAGCGTCAGAGCCACGCAAGTTCCGCCCAGCAGAGCCTTGAAGAAGCGCTGACAAATATCGCGGCCGCACCGGTAAAGGTTGTGGCCGCCGGTCGTACTGATTCAGGTGTTCACGCGACGGCGCAGGTCGCGAGTTTTGCTACCGACGTTGTCCGCCCCGAGAAAGCCTGGCGGCTTGGCAGTAATAGCCATTTGCCAAAGGGCCTCTCTGTGGCCTGGGCGCGGGCTGTTCCAACAAACTTCCACGCCCGCTTCTCTGCATTGTCTCGTCGCTATCTCTATGTCTATGCCGAGGAATCGCCGCAAGCCCTTGGGCGTTCGCAATGGTGGTCTGGGCCAACGCTCGATGACCATGCCATGCACCGCGCTGCCCAGGCACTATTGGGCGAGCAGGATTTCAGCGCCGTTCGTGCAGCGGGCTGCCAATCACCGACAGCCTGGCGCAATGTGCACCGGATTTCGGTGAGTCGTTATGGTGACCTTGTGGTGCTCGACATCGAAGCCAATGCCTTTTTGCTGCATATGGTTCGAAACATTGCATCGATGCTGGCTCAGGTTGGGCGTAGCGAGCGGCCAGCGAGCTGGGTGAGTGACCTGCTACTCGGCCGCGATCGTTCGTTACTTGGGCCGACAGCGCCCCCGCAAGCCTTGTATCTTGCACACGTCAGCTATCCGCCAGAGCTTGGACTCCCAGGCGGCAGGTTACCGCCAGTGCTGCGTGCGCTTGGTGGGTTCGAGGCCTTGTACTAAGGCTGGTGTGAGCTAGATAAGTCACCTGAGGTGCCCTAGACTACGCCGCCTTGATCGTTTCGATCATCACAACCAAAAGACGACGCTGACACCATGCTTTCCGATGATTGTGCACCGACTTCTCTGCGCAACAACACGCGCATTAAAATTTGCGGACTCACCACGCCGGTCGACGCGCAACATGCGATTGATGCCGGAGCCGACTATCTGGGCATTAACTTCATTGCGCGAAGTAAGCGTTGTGTGACACCTGAAGAGCTGCTGCCCTGGTGGGGTGATCTTGGCGCCGGTGCTAAGCGTGTTGCCCTGTTTCAAAATGCGGATGCACGTGATGTCGAGCGCGTTTTGAATCAATTGGACTTCGACGTTATCCAGTTCCACGGTACCGAGAGCAAAGCGTTTTGCGAGCAATTCAATTTGCCCTATTGGAAGGCCGTCTCTATGTCTGTCAGTGGCAGTGCCCTTGGCGAGTCTTTTAACGTGGTTGCTGATGACTACGACAGCGCAGAGGCATTGGTACTGGATGCTGTGACGGTAGATGCGGCGGGTAAAGTTATCGCCGGCGGTACAGGCAAGCAGTTTGATTGGGCGCTTTGGCCGCGCTGGTCAGATCGAACCCTGTGGTTAGCTGGAGGACTCGACGCAGACAACGTTGCCGCAGGCATTGAGGCAACTCGCCCATGGGGTGTGGATGTTGCCTCAGGTGTTGAGTCGTCGCCCGGGCGTAAAGACCCAGAAAAAATTGAATCGTTTTGCAGAGCCGTTAAGAGGTCAGTGTGACAAATCAAGAAGTAGACACAAACAAAGACAAGGCGAGCCCCACAGATAACAGTGATCTGAGTGCCGCTTATAGCGCACCCGACGCGGCTGGAAAGTATGGCCAGTTTGGCGGTAGGTATGTCGCAGAAACGTTGATCCATGCGCTCGATCAGCTGGATGATCTTTATCGTGAGGCCACGACTGACCCGCAATTTCAGCGTGAGTTTCACGATGACCTGGCGTCCTATGTAGGGCGTCCGACGCCGTTGTATCTGGCTGAACGTTTGAGTGAAGCCGTTGGTGGCACACGGATATATCTCAAGCGGGAAGATTTAAACCACACCGGTGCGCACAAGGTAAACAACACCATCGGTCAGGCACTGCTTGCCAAGCGGATGGGCAAGCCGCGCATTATTGCAGAGACCGGAGCCGGCCAGCACGGTGTTGCCACGGCGACCGTTGCTGCACGGCTTGGCTTGAAGTGTCAGGTGTACATGGGGTCTGAAGATGTTCAGCGCCAGTCGTTGAACGTGTATCGCATGAAGCTACTGGGTGCGGATGTCATTCCGGTGCAGTCAGGTTCCCGCACACTGAAAGACGCGATGAACGAAGCCATGCGCGATTGGGTAACCAACGTCGACGACACGCACTACATCATTGGCACCGTTGCGGGGCCGCACCCTTACCCACAGCTCGTGCGCGATTTTCAATCTGTCATTGGCCAGGAGGCTAGAGCACAGTGCCTGCAACTCACCGGTCGTCTGCCCGATACGCTGGTAGCCTGCGTGGGTGGTGGTTCAAATGCAATTGGTCTGTTCCACCCGTTTATTGATGACACTGATGTGCGCATTGTGGGGGTTGAAGCGGGTGGCAAGGGCCTTGAGACGGGCGAACACGCGGCGCCATTGAACGCGGGTGTGCCGGGTGTGTTACACGGCAATCGTACCTACCTGATGGAAGACGAAGACGGGCAGATTGCGGAAACTCACAGTATTTCCGCGGGGCTTGATTACCCGGGAGTCGGTCCTGAGCACAGTCACCTGAAAGATCTCGGACGGGTAGAGTATTCAAGCGTCACCGACGACGAGGCACTTACCGCATTCAACGCGCTGAACCACCTGGAAGGTATTTTGCCCGCGCTCGAATCCGCGCATGCACTGGCTTGGGTTATGCGTGAATGTCCGGCGATGGACAAAGACGATGTGGTTATCGTTAATTTGTCAGGTCGTGGGGATAAGGACATTCTGACGGTTGCGAAGCTTGCGGGAATTGAGCTGTGAGTCGGCTTGAAGATCGGTTGAATGGTCTGAAGGCCAGTGGCAAACGCGCGCTGGTTACCTTTATTACCGCGGGTGATCCCAACCCGTCGTGCACCGTGTCAGCGATGCACGCGCTTGTTGCTGGCGGCGCAGACGTTATTGAATTGGGTGTGCCGTTTTCTGATCCAGAGGCTGAAGGACCGGCGATTCAGGCGTCATCTGAGCGTGCGCTGGCTCACGGCGTCACGCTGCTGCAGGTGTTGAAGCACGTCGAGGAGTTTCGCAAGGACGATGCGACCACGCCGATTGTGCTGATGGGCTATCTCAACTCTGTGTTGCGTATGGGGGAGGCGATCTATGCTGAAGCGGCACTGAAGGCGGGCGTTGATGGATTGATTATGGTTAATCTGCCACCAGAAGAAGCGGGCCTGCTGCAGAGTGAGCTTCTAGCGCGGGATCAAAACCTGATCTTTCTGATAGCGCCGACCACAACTAGCGAACGAACACAGAAAATTCTCGATACGGCATCCGGTTTTGTTTACTACGTATCGCTCAAGGGAACGACTGGTGCTGCACTGATCGATCCGGCGGGGGTGAAACTCAAAGTGACCGCATTGAAGGCGCGAACGGCGCTGCCGGTGCTGGTTGGCTTTGGCATAAAAGACCGGGAATCGGCACAGGCCATTGGCGAATCTGCTGATGGCGTTGTGGTTGGGTCTGCACTCGTACGAACCATGGGTGATAGCGCGGTAGACGAGATCGACGCGAAGCTCACGGCGCAAGTTGCACAGCTGCGTGACGCACTCGACGCGCTCAGCTAGCAAAGGCGGGCGATAGTCTTGTCGGTCGAACGTATAACAGCGACTGGGCGTGCGCCGGGTGCTCAGGGTGCGCTGGGCGACTGGCTCGCCTATATCTCGACCCAGCACACCCAGGAAATAGCACTGGGTTTGGAGCGCTCTCGGAAGGTTGCAAAGCAGATGAATCTGCTGCCGCTGGCGCCGCGAAATCTTATTGTTGCGGGTACTAACGGCAAGGGCTCAACGGTGCGCTTTGCGGAGTCGTTGCTGCTCGCTCAGGGTTATAGCGTTGGGGCCACGCTGTCGCCACACATGCATCGGTATAACGAGCGGGTGCGAGTTAATGGCAAAGAAGCAACGGACACTCAGCTGGTACAGGCGTTTGTGGCGGTTGATCGGGGGCGCGACGAGGTACCGCTCACCTATTACGAATACTCTATTTTGGCGGCGATGTGGCTGTTCAAGCAGGCCGCAGTCGACGTGTGCGTGCTGGAGGTTGGATTGGGTGGTCGACTGGATGTGACCAACATCGTTGATTGTGAGGTGGCGGTTGTAACCAGTATTGGGCTCGATCATCAGAGCTTTCTTGGCGATACGCTGGATGAGATTGGTGCCGAAAAGGCGGCGGTATGTCGTGCCGGAGCACCACTTTTGCTGGGCGGGGACATGCCGGAGTCGGTTACGCAGCTGGGCCACAAAAAGGGGGCCGAGCTGAGCCGTTTTGGCGTCGACTTTTGGTATCAGCGTAGTGAGACGGATTGGACCGTGCGGCTGCAGGGGCAGGCCAATCCTCGGTCAGCAACACAACCCCGAGTGGCTCATCGCAATGCGGCACTCGCAACCGCGGCCGTGTCCCAGCTGACCCGCGCCCCCACAAGCGCTGAGCTCAGCACTGCCAGCAAAACCTGCCAGCACCCTGGACGCTTCGAGGTACTGTGTTGGCAAGACCGCACGCTGATACTCGATGTGGCGCATAATCCAGCCAGTGCGCTGTTCCTTGCCCGCCAGCTACGGGCGCGATACCCAGAGACCACGGGCCGTCGATTGGTCGCCTGCGTAGGCTTTCTGGCAGATAAAGATGTTGAGGGCATCGTTCAGGCGGTGGACGGGTTGTTCGCTCAGTGGGTTGTTGTGCCAACACAGGGACCCAGAGGTCTTTCGTCCGATGAAGCGCTCACGCGTCTTCTGTCGGCCTTGTCAGGTGTACAATCGCCCTGTGCCGATGCGCAGCTGAGCGCGCGAGTATCGAAGGACGCTGCAAGTGGCATGATTGCGGCGCTCGCGCACGCCGGGAAGGCTGATATCATTGTCGCCTTCGGATCGTTCCAGCAGGTGCAACTGGTGCGCGAACTGGTGTTTCCCGACGAACGCGGAACCGCCTAAAGTCGCATGCGTAAGTGCCCTGGTTATCTCTTTGCCGTAACAAACTCTTTGCTGTACGAAAAATGAATGAACAAACGCGATATCGCGTCACAGGCGCCGTTTTTCTGCTGGCCATTGCCATCATCGTGCTGCCGATGGTGTTCGACGGCGAGGGTGTTCGGGTCAAACAACTACCAGAGTTAGCTGTGCCGCTGCCGCCGGCCCCCAGTGACGCTGAACTAACCGCGCTAAAAATCCCTGAAGCCACACTCGAGCTGCATCGTGACGAGATGGAGGCCGCAAGCGGTCTCATCGATGAGGATGGTTTTGACACAGCTGACAACACCAAGCTTGGCGACCCTGCGCTACGCGAGGTTATTGAGCTAGCTGAGCCAGAAAATCCGCTTGCGAGTTCGACAGATAGCCCGGTTGTAACAGCGCCTGAAACTGAGGTGCCCCAGACACCCGAGCGCGTCGCAACCACTCCTGCGACACCAGCGCCCGCAACCCAGAAGCTTACGCGTCGGGCACCGCCGGTGAGGGTCTCTCAGCCGGCTAAGCCGCTCGCCAAGAGGGCGATTTGGGCCGTACAATTGGCGAGTTTTGCAAGTCCGGTGAATGCAACGGCGTTGCGTGATCGATTACTTAAAGACGGCTTCGAGGCTTGGACGTCAACAGCCAAGACGAGCAACTCTGTCCGTACCCGCGTGGCGATTGGCCCATTGCTTGATCGACGCGATGCGCAGCGAATGAGTGAGCTTGTGTCAGGCCGGTACAAGATGTCAGCAATCGTAGTGCACATGGAGCCCTAAACGGCATGACCAATTTTGATATTTTATTGCTAATCGTCATTCTGCTGTCGGCCATTGTCGGCCTGATGCGCGGACTGTTTCGGGAAGTGTTTTCACTGATAACGCTGCTCGGAGCGTTCTTGGTTGCAACGTATTTTGCTCCCGCCATGTCAGAAGCGCTGGTGGCGCAGTTTGGCAATCCGACATTGCGCCATGGCGTCGCCTTTGGGGTGCTGTTCATTGGTACGCTCATTGTTGGTGGTCTGCTCAGCTATTTGGGGGCCAAACTGCTAACCGGCAGCGGCCTGTCAGGCACCGATCGTTTTTTTGGTTTTGTCTTTGGCGCTCTGCGTGGAGCGTTGGTCTGTCTCATCGGCTTGATCGCCAGTCGCGGGTTCTTTCAGGAATCTGATTGGTGGGCGGCCTCTGAACTGGCACCCATTTTGCTCAACTTTGAAGGCCTGACACTTGAGTGGCTGGGTCGAGCTGGTACTGCTGTTTCTGACCTGCGTGAAGCGGCTCAGCCCCCCAACTAGCCATTCTAACTACGCCAACGCGCTAAGAGGTAATAACAACACGATGTGTGGAATTGCAGGACTGGTTAGCAGGGAAGGCGTCAATCAGCAGATTTACGATGCACTGACCGTGCTGCAACATCGTGGACAAGACGCAGCAGGGATGGTGACGTCTCAAGACCGGCGCATGTATTTGCGCAAGGCTAATGGTCTGGTGCGAGATGTGTTCCAACAGCACCACATGCAGCGGTTGGTAGGCAAAATGGGTATTGGTCATGTGCGTTATCCCACGGCGGGCTCATCGACCTCCGCCGAAGCCCAGCCCATGTACGTGAACTCGCCCTATGGCATCGCGCTGGCGCACAACGGTAACCTAACCAACGCAGCGGAACTTGCTAGCGACCTATACCGGTCTGACCTGCGACACCTCAACACCAACAGTGATTCCGAGATTTTACTGAACGTGTTTGCCCACGAACTGCAGGAGCAAAAAGCACTGTTGCCCCGCGCTGAACACATTTTTGCAGCGATAACAGGAGTGCATAAGCGTTGCCGTGGTGCTTATGCGGCAGTGGCTATGGTCATTGGCTGCGGTATTGTGGCGTTCCGTGACCCGCATGGCATTCGCCCTTTGGTCTTTGGACGTCGAGTCACTGCTGCTGGCGAAGAGTTTATGGTGGCCTCGGAGAGCGTAGCGCTCGACATGCTTGGGTTTGAGCTGGTTCGCGATGTTGCGCCGGGTGAGGCTGTGTTTATTGACGAGGCGGGTGCTTTGCGCACGCACCAGTGTGTGCCGCAAAAGAGTTTGAGCCCCTGTATTTTTGAACACGTCTATCTGGCGCGGCCCGATTCAATCATGGACGAGGTTTCGGTTTATAAGTCGCGATTGCGCATGGGTGAAAAACTGGCCGATCGGATTCTCGCCCGCTATCCCAATAACGCACACGACATCGATGTCGTGATTCCGATTCCTGACACCGGGCGAACGGCAGCATTGCCATTGGCCTATCAGTTGGGTGTGAAGTTTCGCGAAGGCTTTGTCAAAAACCGCTACATCGGGCGCACTTTTATTATGCCCGGGCAGACCCAGCGGCAAAATTCTGTGCGGCAGAAATTGAACCCTATTGAACTTGAGTTTCGCGACAAAAACGTACTTTTAGTCGACGATTCGATTGTGCGGGGTACGACGAGTCAGGAGATTATCAAGATGGCGCGTGATGCCGGTGCTCGTCGGGTATTCATGGCCAGTATGGCGCCACCGGTTCGCTGTCCGAACGTTTACGGTATCGACATGGCGTCCGCTCAGGAGTTTGTAGCTCACGAGCGCTCTGAGGAAGAAATTGGTCAGATCATTGGCGCGGACTGGCTGGTGTATCAAACATTGTCTGACCTTGAGGAAAGCGTTAGTGAAGGCAGTAGCAAGATCGAGGGCTTTGACTCATCCGTGTTCAATGGTGAATATGTGACGGGTGATATAGACGCTGCTTATCTCGAACGACTATCGTTGACACGCAATGATCAGAGTAAGAGCGTTCGTGAATCCCAAAACGGCCAAGATCACACCATCATCGAACTCCATAACCACGCCTGATGCGGCTTCTGCTGTGTCGGGCGCTGTGACCGGAGTCGGAAGTCACAGTCCGGCAGCCATAAAAGGCATGCTGGCGCCGGCCCTTGAGCGGCTGGATGGCATATTGCTTGGCAAACGCCACGCGATAGAATTGTCCCTGACCTGCATGTTGGCCAAGGGCCATCTGCTAATCGAAGATCTGCCCGGTATGGGTAAGACGCTGTTATCTCACGCCCTGGCCAAGGTGCTCGGCCTTGATTACCAACGCATTCAGTTTACGTCCGACGTACTGCCTGCTGACATCATTGGCGTGTCGATTTTCGACAAGGACACCGGGAGCTTTCGGTTTGTGGAAGGCCCCGTATTTTCGCAGTTGGTGCTGGCTGACGAAATTAACCGGGCAACACCAAAATCCCAGAGCGCTTTGCTTGAAGCGATGGAAGAGCGGCAAGTGACAGTGGATGGCGTTCGCATGGCGCTGCCCGCCCCATTTTTTGTTATTGCGACTCAAAACCCGACAACTCAGCTCGGAACTTTCGCGTTGCCAGAAAGCCAGCTTGACCGCTTTCTGATGCGCATTGAGCTGGGCTATCCCGATCCTGCCGCCGAGCGCGAATTACTTCAGGGCGGTGACCGCCGCAGACTATTGGACGACCTTGACTGCGTGCTCGACCAGGCAGCGCTGCAGACCTTACAAAACGCTACGGCAAAGGTTGTGGTGTCTGATCAGTTGGTGGAATACGTTCAACGGCTTGTGCATTTCACGCGTACGGACCCCAAATTTGCCATTGGCCTATCGCCTCGTGGCGCGCTGGCTCTGGTAGGTGCGGCACGCGCCTGGGCGCTTGTGCATGGGCGTTCGCATGTAGTACCAGAAGACGTTCAGGCTGTATTGCCGAGTGTAGTAGAGCATCGCCTGCGTGGCGCGTCTGACTTTGCCGGACATGGTGGTGCCGCGCTGTCACAACGGTTGTTGGCCAGCGTAGATGTAGTGTGAGTGCCCAGCCCCAGTCTGGTCAGGAGCGGGTGAAGGCCGCGCCGAAACCACGACAGCCCGAAAAGCGTGGAGCAGGAGGTATCGCCAGTCAGTTTGGTAGCTGGCTCGATCGACGTATTCCGCCCGAAGCTCGGGTGCTGCTAACGCAACGCAACATTTTCATTTTTCCGACGCGCACGGCAGTAGCCTTTGCAGTGCTGTTGCTGCTGTTAATGATGGGCGCGATCAATTATCAAAACTCGCTGATCTATGGCGTTGCCTTTTTGCTTGGTTCGCTGTTTTTGGTAACGATTCTGCACACGTTTCGCAACCTCTCAGGGTTGACGCTGGAGTTGCTTGATTCCCGGCCGGGTTATGTTGGCGACGACATTGAATTCAACCTGCGTATTTCGCGGGGGGCGGGTAAAGCGCGTCACGGTATTCAGGTTGGTTGGCCACAGTCCATTAAGCAATGGGTGGAGATGCAGGATCAGGATGTGGTGGCAGTGAAGCTATTTTCTACAGGCCGTGAGCGTGGCTGGTATAACCCAGGTCGACTGCTGGTGGAGACCCGTTATCCACTGGGTTTATTGCGGGCCTGGACCTGGGTCGATTTGAACGCGCGCGCATTGGTCTACCCAAAGCCCGAATTTACAGAGCTGCCTGACCCTGTGCAGGGGCAGCGAGATGACGGTCAGCTGGTCGACCATCAAGGCAGTGACGACTTTAGTGCGCTGCGTGATTACCAACCGGGTGACCCGGTAAAGCACATTCTTTGGCGGCGCTACGCGCGCTCTGATGATCTGGTGCTCAAAGAGTATTCAGGATTTGTTGAGCCACGCGCCTGGTTTGAATACGAGCGAGCGAGTGGCAATGTTGAGCAGCGGTTGTCGATACTCACAGGGTGGGTACTGCAGGCAAAGCAACGAGATCAGGAGTTTGGCCTGCGGTTGCCGGGGCGAGTGATCGAACCCGGGCTTGGTGAGGCGCATGCCGCCATTGCACTTGAGGCGTTGGCTTTGTTTGGAACCTCTGACTGATGGCGCTCAACGCGAGTAAAACGCTCAGCGGCGTCGACTATCAGATACCGCGAAACGTCCTTGCGCTATTGATGTTAGCGCAGGTGGTTGTGGTGCTGCCGCATGTGGCTCAGCTCTCTCCGTGGATTGTCGGTGTCTGTCTGTTTTGTGGTTACTGGCGGGCAATGGTCTATCAAGGGCGATGGGCGTATCCACCTGGTTTTGTGAAAGCGTTGTTGGTTATAGCTGCGGTTGCTGGAACTGCACTCAGCGGCAAGGGTGCGTTTAGCGTCGAAACCGCCTCGTCACTCCTGGTGCTCGCATTTGCTTTGAAACTCATTGAAATGAAAACCCGGCGCGATGCTTATCTGGTTATTTTTCTATCCTATTTTGTGATTGCCACCGAATTTTTGTTTTCCCAGAGTATGGGTGTTGCGATTTATGAAGTGCTTGCTTGCGTGATGGTAACCGCAGCAATGATTGGTTTGAATCAGTTGCAGACCAACGTTCGCCCATTGGCGTCGCTGCGTCTTGCTGGTGCGTTGCTTGGGCAAGCGTTACCGTTAACGCTAGTGTTGTTTCTGTTTTTTCCACGCATAGCGCCCTTGTGGAACGTGCCATTGGCCTCGGGCGCTACATCAGGAATTTCCGATCGCGTTACGCCCGGTGATATTGCCGATCTAGCACAGTCTGATGAGATTGCCTTTCGTGTGGTCTTCGACGGCGCAGTACCGCAACCCGAAGACATGTACTGGCGCGGCGTAGTCTATAACGAATTTTCTGAAGGCACCTGGAGTGAGGGCAAGCCTGGGCGTCGCGTACGCTCCGATCTACTGGTGCCGGAGCACGATCGCGGCGAGGCGATTTCTTATCGTGTGTTGCAAGAGCCGACGTTTGCCAGCTACCTGTTCGCGTTGGCGACGCCTGTGGTGGCTGATAGAAATATTGAGTTGCGTTCAAACTTTACGTTACTTGCCGACAACCCGCTCATGTCGATGATGCACTACGATGTGAAAAGCTATCCAGATTTTCGGCGAGAGCTTGGCCAAGAGCGACCGCGCCTTGCGAGCATGCCGGTGGGTGACGACAACCCCCGTGTGCGTGAGTGGGCTGCGCGCGTAGGGCGGGAAACAGGTTCTCCCAGTGAGTTTGCCGATCGAATTCTCGATGAGATTCGCAATCGTTTTGTGTACACGTTGAAGCCCCCTAGGCTGCCTCGCGAAAACAGTATTGACGCGTTCTGGTTCGATACCAGTACCGGGTTTTGCTCACACTTTGCCGGCGCCTTCGTTTACATGATGCGCGCTGCGGGTTATGAGGCGCGCATGGTGGGTGGCTACCAGGGTGGTGAACAAAATCCGATTAGTAAGCACGTGGTGGTGCGGCAGTACGATGCCCACGCCTGGGCCGAGGTATGGACGCAAGGTAGCGGTTGGGTGCGTGTTGATCCGACCGCGGCGGTGGCACCCGAACGAATTCGTCGCGGGCTGAACGCTGCCCTTACGGAGGAAGACCGGTCGAGCCTGTCAGCGTTTACGAATGCGCGTTTGGGTGGATACGGCGGTATTGATGAGTTGATGTTTATGTTCGACTCGGTGCAGCACGGCTGGAACATGTGGGTTGTGGGTTATGACACCGATTTGCAGATGGAGTATCTGACTGGACTCTTTGGCGAGCGCCCGAGTGCGATGCAAATTGGCATCGCTATTTTGCTCGGCGGGTTGGGCAGTCTGGCCGTTGCCGGGGTGGTGTTGTTTTTGCGCCGTCCGGCGCGGCCGCGTGATCCATTGGTGAATGCGTTTTTTCGCTTTGCGGGTGCCGCTGAGGCACGTGGTTTAGTACGGGAACCCTGGGAGTCGCCAATGGCCTTTGTGCGTCGGGTGTCAGTGCATCACCAGTTGCCCCAGAACGATGTAGATGCAGCGATCGCAGGACTTGAACAGCAGCTCTACGCTGGGCAGCCAAAGAGTACCGCTGACAACGGGGCCAAGGCGCGGAAAGCGTTGCTCCGGACCTTACGCCGGTTACGCTGGCGCACAACGCTGCGAGCTTAGAGCTCGCTTAGTCTCAAGCGGCTGGATTGCCGAGGCTAGGTAGCAGGCTGGCCGATTGTGCCTATTGCATTGGCTACTTGGTCAGAGGTTCCTTACACTCGCCCCATGAGTAAACGCCTTCGACGCACACCCTGTATGGGCATCTGTTCCACAACCTACGGCGACCTGGTTTGTCGGGGCTGCAAGCGTTTTGCCCACGAGATCATTTCGTGGAATGGCTTCGATGAGTCCCAGCGCGATATTGTCTGGTCGCGACTGCTTGAGCTGCGTGATACCTGTGTGCGCGACGTTATTTATGCGGGGCCACGCACCGTTATGGAAACGGTGTGCAGCGCCCGCGGCCGGCCTGTTGAAGCCGAGAGCTCCACATTGAGCCTTGCTTATGAACTGTTGCGCCGGGCACTTAACGAACCCAGTGTTGTTGCCGAGAGCGGTATTAATCTGCGTGAGCAGGCGAATGCAATTGATGCACTCAAAGCGATTGATGATCTGTTTTTGCAGCGGTCACAGGCGCACTACGAGCGCGCGTATAAAACGCCCGTGTCCTGAGGGTGGCGTCTGTTCCTGAAGTTTGTGCGTTTTTGTTGACGCCCACACCCGACGAGTGGCTCGCCCAGGCGCCTGCGCATCGGGACACGCTGTTAATCGATCACGCCAACTGCGAAAAGAAAGCCGCCGGCACCGCGCTGAGCTTGCTGTATCGCTACGTTGATCGTCCCGAGTTGCTCGACATGCTGTCGCGACTGGCGCGTGAAGAGCTGTTGCACTTTGAACAGGTGATGAAACACATGCGCCGTCTGGGCGTTGCCTACGTGCACATTTCGCCGAGCAGCTACGCGGCCGGCATGCGCAAAGGTGTCTCAACCAACGAGCCCTGGCGGTTGGTCGACACCCTGATTGTGGGCGCTGTCGTTGAAGCCCGTTCTTGTGAGCGGTTTTACCGCCTTACTGAGGTGTTTGACGGTGAGCTCGGTGAGTTTTACCAGCGATTGTTGTCTTCTGAAGCGCGACATTTTCAAGATTATCTGAGGTTGGCAGAGCGCTACGCGCCAGAGCCGATTGACGACCGGGTGCAGCGGGTGTTGGCGCTCGATGCGCAACTGGTACACGAACCCGCCCAGGAGCTGCGCTTTCACTCTGGGCCTCTTTGCCTCGACAGTTAGTCCGCTCTGTTTGGCTAGCTCTGTTTGGCTAGCTGGGTAATTGCAGCGCAGTGCAGGGTTATCTCAGCCCCAGAGTTTGTGTCCTGCACCGCCCACCAACCACAGCGCTCCCAGGCTCCGAGCACCACGCGATTGAGGTTCGAACCGGCGTCTGTGGTGTGGAGCGTGGTGTGAATCCCGGGGCGATGGGTGTGGCCGTGAATGAACACCTGGGGGTTTGCAGACTCAGCTAACAAAGCACTCACGGCACTCGCGTTGACGTCCATGATATTGCTGGCCTTATTGCTGTTCTCAGCTCTAGAGCGTTCTCTGAGGGCTGCGCCAAATGCCCGGCGCTCAACCAGTGTTTTGCCTAGAATGTCGGCCTGCCAGTCAGGCGAGCGCAACAGGCTGCGCATTTGCTGATAGGGCTGGTCGTCGGTGCACAACGCATCGCCGTGGGCGAGTAGCGTCCCATCTTCAAGACACACGGGGTCGGGCAGTAACGTCAGTCCGGTTCGCTGGGCAAACTCCTTGCCCAGCAGAAAATCCCGGTTACCTGCTAGAAAGAACAGCTCAATGGCTGTGTTCAGGCCTTGCAGTTCTTGCAGTAGCGTCGTTAACGTTGCTACCAGAGGGCTGTCGTCATCGTCGCCAATCCACATCTCGCAGAGATCGCCCAAAATGTAGATTTCATCCACTAAGGGGGCTTCCCGACGCAGCAATCCGGCAAAGGCGGCCAGCCGTTCGTCGTGTTCGCTATGACCTGCAGGCTGGTCGTTGCTCACAGCGGTTGATGCGGGTTGCAGGTGTACGTCAGAAACGTACAGGCGTCGAGTCATGAGTGCAGTTGCTCAGCGGCAAAAAGGGTGTTCTGGAGTACGCCGATCCGGGTCATCGGGCCAACTCCGCCGGGTACTGGCGTGATCCAGCTAGCGCGTTTGGAGGCCGTTTCGAACTCGATATCACCGTGCAAACGTCCGCCTTCGCGCGTAATTCCAATATCGATCACAACGGCGCCTTCACGGACCCATTCGCCAGGAATGAGCCGTGGGCGACCGACGGCGCTGACTAAGATCTCTGCCCGTCGAACCTGGTCTTCCAGATCATTAGTGAAACGGTGTGCCGTAGTAACGGTACAGCCGGCCAGCAGCAGTTCCAGGCTCATCGGTCGGCCGACATGGTTAGAAGCGCCAACAACCAGAGCATCTTTGCCACGCACACTGCCGGTGAGTTCAAGCAGTTGCATAACGCCCTTGGGCGTCGCGGGGCGTAAGAGTGGATCGCGCAGGGCTAATCGACCGACGTTATAGGGGTGAAACCCGTCAACGTCTTTGTTGGGGGAAATTCGTTCCGTCACGGCCCGTGCGTCGAGATGGCGGGGCAGAGGGGCTTGCACCAGCACGCCATCAATAGTGTCGTCAGCGTTTAGCTCATCAATCATGTCCATGAGCTCGGTCTGAGTGGTGGTGGCGCTCAGGTGACGGGTTTCTGATTTGAAGCCAACTTCCTGACAGTCACGGCCTTTGTGCTTTACATAGATTTCTGACGCCGGGTCGTCGCCGACCAGAATTACGGCCAGACCGGGCGGCCGTAAATTGGCAGCCAGACGGTTGGTCATCACGGCTTTCAGTTCACCGCGCAGGCGCGCGGCAAGGGCCTGGCCATCAAGAATCTGGGCGGCTGTGTCAGTGCTCAAAGGGGGGTACTCAAAAGTCAGGTGCTCCGGAAGGATACGGTCGCAAAGATCGCGATTTTACACGGTTGTATCGCGCTGTGAGTATTCTTAGCAACCAGCTAGGGCGACAAGGTCGAATCTAACTGCATCTATTCGCACTAAGCGTTTGACGGTCCAAATTCGCGTCAGTATGATCTCGCGGTTCTCGGGCAGCCAAAAGCGTTTCTGGCGGCCTTGGGAAGACAATTCGGGGTATAGCGCAGTCTGGTAGCGCGCCTGCTTTGGGAGCAGGATGTCGGGAGTTCGAATCTCTCTACCCCGACCAATTTTCGTCTTTCTGAGTTTATCTCAGTACGGCTAGTTTTGCTGAGGTTGGCCGGAGTCGCGCTCTCACACCATGGGCGCGGGTCGCGCCAGCAAAGCAGCGGTTACCCGGTAAGCCATGCGCCCGTAGCTCAACTGGATAGAGCATCGGCCTTCTAAGCCGAGGGTTGCAGGTTCAAGTCCTGCCGGGCGTACCACCCCTCGCGTCTTCTGGGGGAGAGTTTGGCCGGGATGGGTAGGAAAGACACCGATTTATGGTGGGCGTAGCTCAGTTGGTAGAGCTCCGGCTTGTGATGCCGGCGGTCGTGGGTTCGAACCCCATCGTCCACCCCATATTTCACTTGCTGATCAACGATTTTGGTCATAACCCCCACTTTCTATACTTGTAACGGGCATTGGCCCTGCGGATTTCAGCGTTAATGAATATTTCGATTGAGACTACAACCAACCTTGAGCGGCGTTTAACGATCTCGGTGCCCTCCGAGACGTTTGAGGGGCAGATCACTGATCGTCTCGGCAATGCGGCCAAGCAAGTTCGCTTACCCGGCTTTCGCAATGGCCGTGTGCCGATGAAAGAAGTGCGTCGTCGGTTTGGGCCGTCGGTGCGCGCTGAGGTCGCTGGCGAGTTGATGCAGTCGACCTTCATGGAAGCGATTACCGCTGAATCGTTCTCACCAGCCGGGCCACCGAGCCTGGAAGTGGTGAAGATGGATCCGGGCATAGATTTCGAATTCACCGCAACCTTCGAAGTTTTCCCCAATATTGCGGTTGGCGACCTGTCGAAGATTGAGGTCAAGCGACCCGAAGCCGCTATTACCGAGGCCGATGTTGATGCGATGGCCATCAAGCTGCGCGATCAACGCGCCGCTTGGGAGCCCGTTGAGCGCGCGGCTGCCGAAGGTGACCAGGTTAAGGTTGATTTTCGGGGCACCCGGGACGGTGTTGAATTTCCTGGTGGCCAGGGTGAAGGCATTGAATTCGAGATCGGTGCCGGTCAGATGATCGAAGATTTTGACACCAATGCCCGTGGTCTTGCTGCCGGCGAAAACAAGACCTTTGATGCCACCTTCCCGGACAATTATCAGGCTGAAGATCTGCAAGGTCAGACCGTGACCTTCGAATTAACGATGCAGGAAGTCAGCGCTCGCAATGTGCCGGAGCTTGATGAAGCGTTTATCAAGGAGTTTGGCGTTGAGGAGGGCACGCTGGAGGCCTTCCGTACCGAGGTTCGCGCCAACATGGGGCGTGAAATGCAGACGGCCGTCACAAACGCCGTTAAAGGTCAGGTGCTTGATGAGCTGACTAAGCTGCACGAAGTGCAGTTGCCTGACACCCTGGTTGCCAAAGAGATTGAGGCGCTCAAGCAGCGCATGATGCAGCAGCTACAGATGTACGGAAATGATCAAGCGTTGCCTGGCTTTGATGACGAGCTGTTCCGGGATGAAGCCCAGAAGCGCGTCACGGTAGGGCTGGTTTTGAACGAAATCACTAATATTGCTGAAATCGAGGCAGATGCTGAGAAAGTTCGTGCTCGGATCGAGACAATTGCCGAGCCCTACGCGCAACCAGAACAGGTTGTGAACTACTATTATTCGAACGAAGAGCAACTGCAGCAGATACAGATGGCGGTGATTGAGGATCAGGTCATTGATCATATTCTCGAATCAGCCAAAATCGAGACTATTGAAGCCACCTATGAGAGTGTGGTTGCCGGAACCGCTATCCCTTCTCTGGATGCAGATGAAGATGATAGCGCCGCTAACGAACAGGACAACGATAAATGAGTAGTGACTTCTCTATCCCGTCTGACAACTCTGCTTTGGGCATGGTGCCTATGGTTGTCGAACAGTCGTCGAGAGGCGAGCGATCCTATGACATCTATTCCAGGCTGCTGAAAGATCGCATTGTCTTCTTGGTCGGACCGGTTGAAGACCATGTTGCCAATCTCGTTGTGGCGCAACTGTTGTTCCTGGAATCAGAAAACCCTGACAAAGACATTCACCTTTACATTAACTCTCCGGGTGGTTCAGTTACCGCTGGTTTGTCTATCTACGACACCATGCAGTTTTTGCGTTGTGACGTGAGCACCATGTGTGTTGGCCAGGCCGCCTCAATGGGTGCGTTTCTGCTGGCGGCAGGCGCAGAGGGTAAGCGGTTCGCGCTGCCTAATTCCCGCATGATGATTCACCAGCCTGCCATTGGCGGTGCGCGAGGAACCGCAGCGGAGATTGCAATCCACGCCAAAGAAATATTGGCGATGCGTGAGCAGCTCAACAACATTCTGGCTGATCACACCAATCACACGGCAGAGCAGATTGCCAAAGACACCGATCGCGATTACTGGATGACTGCGGAAGAAAGCGCCAAATATGGCCTCATCGACAAAGTTCAGCATCCGCGACCCAAGCTCGCTAAAAAGCCAAGTTAGCTGCGCAAGGTGCTCTGTTCACGCGCTTAAGCCGCGTGGGCAAAGGGGCAGTCGATACGGTTAGCTGAACCGCCCGCACACTCCAAAGGAGCCGCGTGTCTCGACGCGATGGGTGGGGGCTTGAAAAATAGACTCAATGCCAGCACTGTAAGCAGGCAAACGTAATCTGAGGGTTTTATGGCGGACGATCAAGGCGGAAAAGGTGATGATTCCAGCAAATTGCTGTATTGCTCTTTCTGTGGAAAAAGTCAGCACGAAGTACGCAAATTAATTGCAGGTCCATCTGTTTTTGTATGCGATGAGTGCGTCGAACTTTGCAATGACATTATTCGTGAAGAAGTTGCGGAAAGTACCGAGTCAACCGGCGAAACCCGGCTGCCTGTGCCGCATGAAATTAACGGCACGCTGAATGATTACGTCATCGGTCAGGCCCACGCCAAGCGCGTGCTCGCGGTAGCGGTTTATAACCACTACAAGCGCCTTAACTACAACGGCAAAAAAGACGACGTGGAACTGTCCAAGTCGAACATATTGCTGATTGGTCCAACGGGTTGCGGCAAGACACTGCTCGCAGAAACCCTCGCACGGTTGCTCGATGTGCCGTTCACGATCGCTGACGCCACCACGCTGACCGAGGCGGGTTATGTCGGCGAAGACGTTGAGAACATCATTCAAAAGTTGCTGCAAAAGTGCGACTACGATGTTGATCGTGCTCAGGTCGGTATTGTCTATATTGATGAGATCGACAAGATTTCACGCAAATCTGACAATCCCTCTATTACCCGTGACGTCTCGGGCGAGGGTGTGCAGCAGGCACTGTTGAAGTTGATCGAAGGCACTATCGCCTCGGTACCACCCCAGGGTGGCCGAAAGCATCCTCAGCAGGAATTCCTGCAGGTCGACACGGCGAATATCCTCTTTATCTGTGGTGGCGCCTTTGCGGGCCTCGACAAAGTCATCAACGATCGGTCCGACAAAAGCGGCATCGGCTTCGGTGCCGAGGTGAAGAGCGAAGAGGACAAAACCAACATCGGCGAGACCTTACGTCGAGTAGAGCCAGAAGATCTGATCAAATACGGCTTGATCCCTGAGTTTGTCGGTCGGCTGCCCGTTGTGGCAACGCTCGAAGAGCTCGATACAGGCGCGCTGATCCAGATCTTGACCGAGCCAAAGAACTCGCTCACCAAGCAGTTCACCAAGCTGTTCGAAATGGAAGGCGTAGACGTCGACTTCCGTGAAGATGCGCTCCGTGCGGTGGCCCACAAGGCTATGGAACGCAAGACCGGTGCTCGCGGACTTCGCTCCATTTTAGAAGCGGTTCTGCTCCAAACCATGTACGACCTGCCCTCAACGGACGGTGTCAGCAAGGTTGTGATTGATGAGAGCGTGATCAAGGGCGAAAGTGAGCCCATGTTGATCTACGAAAATGTCGATCAGGCAAAAGCGGCCCCCGAAGAGTAGGCTAGCCGCGCGGCAGTCGCCCGCTCTGTACGGGCGGCTGTTAAGAATACCCATCCGCGGGCTTGTTAATCGACAAGATGCCCCCATATCCATTCCTACCCGTCAAACCAACTGTCCCGTAACAGCAGGTTGTGCGTTGCTGTGTGACCTATACTTCTTGCAGCAACCGATTGGCGTTTGTTTTTCTAGTTTGGTGCCTCAACACGTGCGCCGAGCCGCTGGGAGTTTTAACTGATGAGTGATTCACAAGAGCAGGCCGTTGCAGATTGGGTACCGGTATTGCCCCTGCGTGACATGGTGGTATATCCGCATGGCGTGCACCCACTGTTTGTCGGTACCGAGAGCTCGATTGCGGCGCTGGAAGCCGCTATGGCAAAAGACAAGCAGGTGTTGCTGGTCGCCAAGCGTGACCCTGATAGTGAGAAGCCTGAGCAGCAAGATCTATTTGATGTGGGCACGGTCGCCACGCTGTTGCAGTTGTTGAAACTGCCTGATGGCACCGTGAAGGTTTTGGTAGAAGGTGGTTCCCGAGCCCAGGTTGTCGCGCTGGCTGATGAGGCGAACTACCTCACGGCTCAGGTGGCCTTGATTCCCGAGCCGACGGTTGAAGATCGGGATCGGGAAGGCATGGTGCGTTCACTCACCAGTCAACTCGAAAAGTACGTCAAAGTGTCAAAAAAGATTCCGCAAGAGGTGATGTCATCGCTTGCGAGTATCGATGACCCGGGGCGCCTGATTGATACGATTGCGGCGCAGCTTTCACTTGGCCTTGAAGATCGTCAGAAAGTGCTTGAGGCATCTGAGTTTGAGCCGCGGATGGACTTGCTGCTGGGGCTCATGGAAAGCGAAATTGATCTGTTCCGAATGGAAAAGAAGATTCGTGGCCGTGTTAAGAAGCAGATGGAAAAGTCTCAGCGCGAGTACTATCTGAACGAGCAGATGAAGGCGATTCAAAAAGAATTGGGTGATCTGGACGATGCGCCCAGCGAGATAGACGAACTCGCCCGGCAGATTGAAGAGAACGGCCTGCCAAAGGAAGCCAAAGAAAAGGCGAAGGGTGAGCTGAGCAAACTCAAGGCGATGTCGCCGATGTCGGCCGAGGCGACGGTTGTGCGCAGCTATCTCGACTGGCTGGTCAGCGTGCCTTGGAAAAAGAAGAGCAAGATTCGCCGGGATCTGCGGCAAGCTCAAGATATCCTCGATGCTGACCATTACGGCCTCGAGGACGTGAAAGAGCGCATCATTGAGTACCTTGCCGTGCAGTCCCGCGTAAAGCGCGTGAAGGGCTCTGTGCTCTGTCTGGTGGGCCCGCCGGGCGTCGGTAAGACGTCCCTGGGCGAATCCATTGCTCGGGCCACCAATCGCCAGTTTGTGCGTATGGCGCTGGGTGGCGTTAGAGACGAGGCTGAAATTCGTGGGCACCGACGTACCTACATTGGTTCCATGCCGGGCAAGGTGGTGCAGAAGCTGTCAAAAGTGGGCGTGCGCAATCCGCTGTTCTTGCTTGATGAGATCGACAAGATGGGTATGGACATGCGAGGCGATCCTGCTTCAGCCCTTCTCGAGGTTTTAGATCCTGAGCAAAATCATGCATTTAACGATCATTATCTCGAAGTAGACTACGATCTGTCGGACGTGTTTTTTGTCTGCACATCCAACTCGATGAATATCCCGCCAGCGCTGCTTGATCGGATGGAAGTGATCCGCTTGCCGGGTTACACCGAAGACGAGAAGTTGAATATTGCGTCACGCTATCTGGTGCCCAAGCAGAAAAAGCAAAATGGCTTGAAATCTGCCGAGCTCGCCATCGACGACGCTGCGCTGCTACAACTGGTGCGCTATTACACCCGAGAAGCGGGTGTGCGCGGTCTGGAGCGTGAGGTTGCAAAACTCTGCCGCAAGATTGTGACTGAACAAGCGCTCGACAAAGATACGGCCAATTCGGTGATCGATGCGGATCTGATCGAGCACTACAACGGCGTGCGTAGATACAGCTACGGGCTAGCAGAAGAGACCAATCAGGTCGGCATTGTGACAGGGCTTGCTTGGACATCGGTGGGTGGCGAACTCCTTAGCATCGAGGCTGTGAGCGTGCCTGGGAAGGGCAGGCAGACCAAAACAGGGTCATTGGGTGACGTCATGCAGGAGTCTATTCAGGCGGCTCTGACGTTCGTGCGCAGCCGGGCTGAAGTTCTGGGCATCGACGCGGATTTCCACGAAGTTCGCGATATTCACATTCACGTGCCTGAAGGCGCAACGCCGAAAGACGGTCCTAGCGCCGGAATTGGCATGTGTACCGCGATGGTTTCGGTGCTGGCAGGTATTCCCGTGCGAGCAGATGTGGCGATGACCGGAGAAATAACTTTGCGTGGCCAAGTGCTGCCAATTGGCGGTTTGAAAGAGAAATTGCTGGCAGCCCATCGCGGTGGAATTCGAACCGTCATCATACCGTTCGAGAATGAACGTGATTTGAAAGAAATACCCGATAACGTCAAGGAAAATCTAACAATTTGTCCTGTGAAATGGATGGATCAAGTGCTCGAAATTGCCCTTGAACGCATGCCGGTAGCCCGCTTACAGGACGCTACCAGCACCGATTCAGAGGCGGTTGCGACGGTCTCGAAGAAGAAAAATGGGCCAGCCGGCAAGGACCAGCCGGTTAGTCCGCACTAACGCTTGGTATTGCTTGCGGCAACGGCGATTGGTATAACGCCGCAGTAGATTTTCGAGGTAGCTCGCGGCCGTTGGCTCGCGAGGCCATTTTTACTTTTCCACTTGAGGTTCAATAGTGAACAAAAACGAACTGGTTGATGAGATCGCAGAAGCGGCAGACATTTCTAAGGCTGCGGCGACGCGCGCTCTCGACGCGACTCTTGACGGCATTTCCAAGTCTCTGCAAAAGGCAGACCCTGTTGTATTGGTAGGCTTTGGTACATTCATGGTTCGCGAACGGGCCGCACGCACGGGCCGCAATCCACGCACCGGCGAGCCGCTGGAAATTGCGGCCGCCAAAGTGCCGGCCTTCAAGCCGGGCAAAGCGCTGAAAGACGCTCTGAACGGCTAACGCCAAACAGAGACTAACGGCGAGGCTTTTCGAAGCCTTGCCGTGATCCTCGGAGCTGGCGCTAGTCGCTCGAGGCACGTTCTACGGTGCCCCCTGCGAACTACGCCAAGCTTCGTTGCGAGATAGGGCCGCTCTAAGTCGGCACCAAAAACACAATACGATTTATTTTTTTGCTGGGCGCTTTAGGGCGCCCAACTTGATTCTGGGGTAGTTCTGCATGTTGATGGAAATGCGCGATCGAAGTGATTCGCTGTTTTTCAAAATTATCGTTGGCTCACTGATCTTTGTGCTTTGCGCGTTCGGTTTTGGGGCGTTCAACTTTTTTGATAATTCGAATCCATCAGCGGCGAAAGTGAATGGCGCAGAGATATACCGCACGGAACTCGACGCCTTTGTTGAGCGTCGTCGACGCCAGATGCTCGCCCAGTTTGGCGACAACGCAGACCCCGACCTGATTGATCCAGCGCTGCTACAGGGCTCCTCGCTCGACATGCTGGTAGAGCAGAAATTGCTCGAGCAGGCGACCGACGAGATCGGCCTTGCTGTCTCGGACTATCAGGTCGACAAAAGCCTTACAACAGATCCAAATTTTCAAATTGATGGCGAGTTCGACCCCGACACTTACCGCATGTTGCTCTCGCAGAACGGTTTAACACCGGTGCGTTTCAAAGAGCTTACAGCCGGTTCGCTGGTGCAGCGTCAACTGAGCGAGGGCTTTGGTGCGACACCCGTGCTGTTTGACTGGGAGCTCGAGCAGGCCGCCGCATTGTTTGGGCAAACTAGAGATATCGCCTATCTGACCGTCGCAAAAAGTGTGGCGGAGGCGGCCGCGGAAATCTCCGATGACGAGATTGATGCTGATTACGAAGCCAATATTCCTGACTACATGACCGAAGAGACGGTGGCTGTTGAGTACATTCGTCAGTCGCTCGCGACGCTGCTCAGTGATGACCAGTTCGCGCCGACACAAGACATGCTGCAGGCTGAGTACGATGCCGCAAAAGCAGAATTTGAGCCGGAAGAGCGACGTCGCGCTTCGCACATTTTGATTGAGGTCGATTCAGAGGTTGACGAGGCAGCAGCGATTGCTGTGGTTAACGGCGCAAAGGCGCGACTTGCTGCGGGCGAGTCGTTCGCTCAATTGGCGGCCGAGTTGTCTACGGATCTAGGGTCAAAAGACAACGGGGGCGATCTGGGCTTTGCTGGTAAGGGCGTTTATGTGGGACCGTTCGAGGAAGCCCTGTTTGGCCTGTCTGTCGGTGACGTCTCCGACCCGGTGGTGACCGAGTTTGGCGTGCATCTGATCAGTCTGGTTGATAGCGAACAAACCAGTTATCCCGATTTTTCCAGTCAACAAGAACTGCTTAAAAACCAGGCAATCCGCTCAGCAGCCCTGCTCAGTTTGAGCGAGTTGCAGACCAAAATGGACGAGGCCTCCCGTGATAGCGAGAGCGGTTCCCTTGCCGAACTGGTCAGCGAATTTGGACTTGAGTTGCAAACCGCAACAGGCATTAGTCGCAGCAATGGCGCCGGCATTTTTTCTGATGCGACGCTACGCAACACTGCGTTTGAAACTGAAGTGCTTGACGACCGCTACAATTCGCCAGCTATTCGTCTCGCAGACGACTCGGTGGTTGTGATGCGCGTGACGGAGCAACAACAGCCCGCTAGAAAGCCGCTCAGCGAAGTACGTCCGGTCATTGTTGCCAAGCTCAAATCGGATGCTGCAGAACTCGCCATCGAGAGCCAGGCGGCAACACTGTATGCGCGCTTGCTTGAAGGTGCTGCAACAACCGCCATTGCTGATGAGGCTGGACTGAAGTGGGCTCGCATTGAGCGCTCGCGGCGCCAGCAGCCCGGTGCCCCTCGAGAAATTGTACAGAAGGCTTTTGAGGTCAATCGGCCAGCAGAAGGCGGCCGTTCGGCAGGGCTGGCTACTCTTGCTAATGGCGATCGGGCGTTGGTTGTTGTGAGCGCGGTCAGAGATGGCTCAAAGGGTACGCTCACCGACAGTGAACTGGCAGCCGTCAAGAATCAGATCACCCGGCTGAGTTCTGATCTTGAATTTTCTGGCTTTCAACAGACACTGCGTGAAACAGCGTCTATTCGGCGCTTGCTCTAGAGGATTGGGAGAGGATTGGGGCTTAGCGCGATTTTATTTGAGGGGTCAGAATTAATTCTGACCCCAGCGGTTATCTAACATCCTGCGCTTTTTCGACCTGAGTCTTGCGTTGACACACCTTTCTAGTCATCGAACCAACCGCGCCTTCAGCAGACACCAGTTCGAAGTTTTCCCAGGACAGCTTGGCGATACTTGTCATGTCGTACGGGTTCAGAGCGATGTCTGCATCGTTCCAGCTGTGCTCAGAAAAGGCATCGTTGCTGGTGATGATCATTCTAGGCCCGCCGTCGATGTGGTACATGCCGTAGTCTTTCAGCGCCTGCAGTATCACGCGCAATGACGCGGGCCACTGGGGAGAGATACGAAAGCCCTGGTCGAGGCGGAAGTGCGAGCCATAGCGCATAGGCTGTCCGGCGGCTTCGGCGGCTGGTCCCCAATTTCGGTTCGACAAGGGGTTGTGGGTGGCCGGGCGGGCGTAAGTATCGCGCTCAACCCAACCGTTGGGCAGTGTGAAGGCAAGCGCATGACGAATGACCCCAGCCTTGATCTCACCTGGGGTCACCAGCAGCGGAATATAGGGCAGGCCCGCGGCATTGGCCGAGGTGCAAGACAGCCCGCGTAGATCGTCTGCCTGCGGCACGCTGAGGTCCCACACGTTAGTGCAGCCCCCCGCATACTCACGTTTGTTCGAGCCGGGGTTATCAGCGCGCCATTGTTCGTACAGGCGACCGCTCTGCGCATCGACCACATAGAGATGGCAGTCGCCATCGCCCGTGCAGCGATAGTCGGCCTCACCCTGAATTCGACCGTTGGGGGGGACGGGCATCGCGATACGGTCGCAATGTGGCGCGTAAAACTCATCTGCCGGGTAGCCGTTTTTAGTGAGGCGGAGAGTAAAGTCGTAACGCGGTGTGCTCGAGTCAGACTCGAGGATATGAAACGAATAATTCTCGCCCTTGGCTTTTTTACCCAGATCGAACTGGCCGAAGAACTCGCTGCCGGGGTCTTTCGGGTCCTTACGAGACACCTCTGAGAGATAACGTGTCACCGCGGCTGATTCGGGATTCACCGGTAGTCGATCGGCTCGGCGGTTCCAGAATTCTTCGGGCTTGCCGAGTTGGCCGGGTTCCCAGCCGTGCCGGCTATTACCCTGCAAATAGCGCCGCCGGTAGGCGTTTTCAGGCGTTGGCTGAGCGCTTGAGTGGCTAGCTATTGTTGCGCGTTCACGCTCGCTCGTTGTGGCTATCCCGTTTGCGCCGCAGGCGGTCAGAAAGCCTGTGCTGACAAGGAGCGCTGTCGTATAAAAATAGATGCCAAGCGCCTTGCGCTTGTTAGTGGGTAGCAGTGAGGTCGACATAAAGACGCAACCGTTGTCCAGGTTGCAGGTATTTTGCCAGATCGAGCTCATTCCAGCCGCGTATTTGTTGGGTTGTTACGTTAAACCGTTGGGCAATGCGCGACAGTGAGTCGCCTTGTCTGACCTTGTAGTTGATCTCTTTGACGATGCCGGCTGTGGGTGCGGGGATGACCAGCCGTTGCCCCACCCGAAGAGTTTGTTTCGGGGCCGTCTGGTTCAGCCGTAGCAGCGTACGCAGTGATACGCCAAAGCGTTCCGCGATTTCGGACAGGGTATCGCCGCGCACCACCCGGTAGCTTTTTTTACCAATGCCCCGGCGTCTAGCGGGCAGGACACGCTCGGTGTCGTCGTGATCAGCGCCGCGGTTGCCGGTTGGAATCAACAGAGAGTCGCCCACCTGAATCACATGGGTGGGTAGATTATTGGCGCGCATCAGCATGCCAATATCGGTGTTGTGACGCTGGGCCAACTGCCCCAGCGTATCCCCAGCGCGAACGTTGTGGCGCTGCCAGCGCAACCGTTCGCTCGGGGGTATGCCATCCAGTAGTGCCTGTGCATCGCGCTGCAGTTGTGAGACCAGCAAGCGATGCGGCCCTTTGGGGTGTGTTGCCCATTGATTGAGCCCAGGGTTCCACTCGTAAAGTTTGTCGACGGTAACGTTGAGCGCTGTGGCCGCGCGGGTAAGGTCGAGTTGGCTGCCGGTCTCGACCAATTGCAGACTCACGTCGGCCGAGACAAAGGGCAAACTCAGATTGTACTTTTCCGGCTCTTTGAAGACGGCAGCAAAGGCGAGCAGGCGCGGGATGTAGCCAGCCGTTTCTTTGGGTATGCGCAGCGTGAAGAAATCTCTGTGGCCGGCGCGACGCACTGCTTTGCTGATCCGGCCTTCGCCGGCGTTGTAGGCAGCAATTGCCAGATACCAATCGTCGAACCGTCGGTAGAGCAATTCGAGGTAGTCGAGGGCCGCGATGGTGGCCAAAGCGGGATCCCGGCGTTCATCAGCCCACCAGTCTGTTTTTAGATCAAATCGATTGGCGGTGGCGGGCATAAACTGCCACAGCCCGGCAGCGCCGCCGGGGGAGAAGGCAAAGGGATCCAGTGCGCTTTCGATGACAGCGACAAACAGAATCTCTGCTGGCAAGTTGCGCCGCTCTATTTCGCGAAAAATGAAGGGGGCATAAAGCTCGAAGCGCGGGGTCAGCCGTTGCAGAAAATCGGGGTGTTTGCGCAGCCACGCGATCTCCTGCTTAACCCGTTTTCGATCCAGTTGATGATCGAGTTGCATGCGCTGCTGAACCAGCGGCCACAGGGGCTCTGCAGAGGCCTTCCACGGCTCTTGTCGAACAACCAGCTGTGGGTAGATGGGGGGCGCAGCTTCGCTCTCAAACGGGCTGGTGTTCAGCTCCTTGACCGGGGGTTCGTAGGCGCTTGAAGGCAAGCTAGCTGCTAGCATTAGCGCCATGATGAGAGCCGGGAGCGTCGCAGTCGCTCTGCCCTGGGTTAGAATGTAATGACGCAGAACGCAGTTTTCCGTTGGGTGCCGCTCACGCGCGATATAGCGGCTGCGCAGCGTTTAACTGTTAGGAGGGTGAACAATGCATTCAATCGACAATTCAGGCAAACGTCCTCCTCCTGATTCTGGGGCAAATGGCCGTGCCGGATCCGTGGGCCAAGCATCGGCGTGGCTAAATTCAACGCTCGGACAAACCATTCTCACCGAAGAAAACGGCCTGCTCGAGAAAGCGGTCCGACGGATGCATGGTGATACCTTGCTGTGGTCTGGTGTCAGTGCCAGCACGGCCGACCTGTCTAAGCGCTGCATGGTGAGGCATCGAATATTTAATAATTCCCAGGTAGCACCTGGCGGCGTAAATGCCGCGGCGTTTGAACCCAGCCCTACGGGTATGCGCCTCGATGACATGTCGTGTTTTAGCAGCACGCTGGAAGAGATTCCGCTGCGCAATGGCTGCATTGATGCCATGGTGATCCACCATACGCTGGAACTTTCCCGGGACCCGCGTGCGGCTCTGCGCGAAGCCACACGAGTTCTGCAACCTGGCGGCCAATTGGTCGTCTGTGCGTTTAATCGCTACGGGGCATTTTCGATCTGCCGCTGGGGCCGCAATGGGCCGCGCCGCTTTATCAGTCCGATGCAGTTGCAAGATTGGTTGGATGTGCTGGGTTTCGAAACCGTTGTTGCCCCGCAGTTTGCGCTGTATCGGCCACCGTTCTTTGCTGACGCGTTTGAGGCGCCACGCTGGGACCGGCTGCGCGAACTGGTGCATCGCTCTCCCGTGCCGCTTGGCAATATTTTGCTGATGCATATGCGGAAAAAAAGCCTGTCAATCAGACCCGATTGGCGAGCCGTTCCTCGTCGGAGCGTCGCACTTGCCGGTAGGAGTTTCCCCAAACTGGTGGATAGTCCGCGTCGGGTTCCTTAACCTGCACTCTGAAATTTACAGCCCATTCTTTCGCCTAAATAGGAGCCAGAACCTTTGACAGATTCTGCACACACTGACGCTTCTGTAATTATTGTTTTCACCGACGGCGCCTGCCGGGGTAACCCTGGACCGGGTGGTTGGGCCGCATTGGTTAGAACCACCGAGGGCGAGACGATGCTGAGCGGTGCCGAGCCAGAATCCACCAACAACCGCATGGAGCTGATGGCCGCTATTGAAGGCGTTGAGGCGCAAGTGGAAGGCAGCACGATTCACCTCACCACCGATTCACAATACGTTCGTCAGGGAATCACCAGCTGGATCAAAGGCTGGAAGCGTAACGGCTGGAAAACGGCCGCCAGGAAACCGGTGAAGAATCAGGATCTGTGGCAGCGACTCGATGCAGCCGTCAGCACTCGCGATGTCAGTTGGTTTTGGGTGAAGGGGCACAGTGGTCACCCCGATAACGAGGCGGTGGATCAAGGCGCAAACGTTGCCATCGACAGGATGATGGCCAAGCTATGAGCACAAGACTGGTTGTTCTTGATACCGAAACCACAGGCCTGGAGCCTAAAGCGGGTCATCGCATTATTGAAATTGGTGCAGTGGAAATTATTGACCGGCGTCTAACCGGCAAGCACTACCATCAGTACATCAACCCTGAGCGACGCATTGATGCGGGTGCTCAGGAAGTCCACGGCATCACCAACGAGTTTCTCAATGACAAGCCACTGTTTGGCTCGGTGGTTGATGAGTTTCTAGAGTTTGTCAGCGGATCTGAGTTGGTGATTCATAACTCTGCATTTGATATGGGCTTTTTGAATAACGAGCTGCGTCTGAATAAGTCTCGGCTTAAGCAGCTTGAGCACGTCTGTGGCGTAACCGACTCGCTGGCGGTTGCCCGCCACAAACATCCCGGGCAAAGCAACTCTCTAGATGCGCTCTGTCGCCGTTACGGCGTTGATAACTCAACGCGGACTTTGCACGGTGCGTTGCTCGACGCCGAGATTCTTGCAGATGTGTATCTGCTGATGACGGGCGGGCAGACGGCGTTGTTTGCACAGGACGATGAGGACGCGGATGCGCTGGCTGATGCCGCTCGAGACCGTCGGCAGGTGCAACGCCCTGAGTTACCGGTATTGATGGCAAGTGTTGACGAAGTCGCAGCGCACGAGGCGCTGCTTGATGGTTTGGACAAGGCGGCAGGCGATGGCCAGTCGTTGTGGCGGAAGTTGAACTCGGGCTAAGTGGCGCCGGCGGGTTACAGAATGTACTGAACCGCCAAGAACCCAGTTAGACCCATCATGATGGTGTAAGGCAAGGCCATCCACACCATGCGGCCGTAAGACAGGCGTACCAAAGGCGCGACAGATGAGGTCAGCAGGAACAGGAACGCAGCCTGGCCATTGGGGGTGGCGACACTCGGGATGTTGGTGCCGGTGTTGATAGCAATCCCTAACTTGTCGAACTGATCGCGAGTAATTGTGCCGTTGTCGAACGCTGCTGCCACTTCATTGATGTAGACCGTTGCGACAAAGACGTTGTCGCTGATCGCAGACAGAATGCCGTTGGCGGCGTAGAACATGCCCGGTTGCGATTCAGGCGGCAGAGAAAGTACGTAGTCGATAACCGGTGAGAATAAATGCTGGTCATGGATGACGGCAACCACGGCAAAGAACACCACCAGCAAGGCGGTGAAGGGCAGTGCCTCTTCGAAGGCGTGACCAATCTGGTTTTCCTCAACCACGCCGTTAAAGGCGGTCTGAATCACGATGACCATCAAGCCAATGAGACCAACCTCGGCCCAGTGATTGGCGAGTGCAACCACGAGTACGATGGCGGCAATAGCCTGAATAACGATCTTTGCGGTTTCGCGTTTAGTGCGGGTGCTGCTTTCTTCAGCGTCGTATTCTTCGAGTATCTCTCGGACGTTTTCAGGCAATTGTTCGCCATAGCCGAATTTCTTGAGTACTTCGAGTCCCATGCAGGTCAGTAGGCCTACGGCGAGAACCGGCATGGTTACCGGTGCCATGCGGGTGAAGAATTCGACAAAATCCCAGCCCATTTTGCCAGCGATCAACAGGTTTTGGGGCTCTCCAACGGTGGTGCACACGCCACCGAGGGCGGTACCAACAGCGCCGTGCATTAGCAGGTTGCGCAGGAAGCCACGGAAGTGCTCGAGGTCATCGCGCCGTATGTCGTCAATTTGTTCGTCGGTCGCATGGTCGTGCTCTTCCTGATAGTGCTTACCGGAGGCGACCTTGTGATAAACCGAGTAGAAGCCGACGGCTACAGAAATGATGACGGCGGTAACCGTTAGCGCGTCCAAAAACGCGGACAGCAAGGCTGAGACGCCGCAGAACAGCAAAGAAATGAGGACTTTGGAGCGCACACCCAGCAAAATTTTGGTGAACGTAAACAACAATAGATCGCGCATGAAGTAGATGCCTGCGACCATAAACATCAGCAGCAAGATCACTGAGAATTTATCGAAGATTTCGTGTTCTACCGTTGCGGTGCTCGATAGGCCGATAACAATGGCTTCGAGCGCAATGAGACCGCCAGGTTGCAGCGGATAACAACGCAAGGCCATGGCGAGCGTGAAAATGAACTCAAGGACAACACACCAGCCGGTCACAAACGGGCCAGCGATAGCCAATAGCACCGGATTGGCAAACAGGAAGAACAATATGGTGGATTTATACCAGTCTGGTGCCTGACCGAGAAAGTTATCCCAGTAGGCGCCAAGCGTACTTTGATAGGGGGTATTGGGCATGAGCTCTTACTTCCTTGGGCTGTCCGGACCGTAGGGCCGGGAAAATTCTTGTAGTTATTATTCGTGCTTCATTGATCTTAGTATACTTTCCACGTTTTTGGAGAGGAGAGAGAGTATGTGGCCGCACGATCCTGATGGTTTTGAGTCACTAGTAATGCCCCCGGAGAGCACGGATCCCGATCGTGCCAAGTACTTTGTCTTTGTAGGGCGAGAAATTATGGGTGTAATGGACGCGGGCGCACCGCGGCCATTGAATGACGGGGAGTTTCGCTGGCTGGAAATGGATATCAAGTGTCAGCTTTATCTTGGCCAGCACGAAGGTGGTCCGGCTTACGCGGCTTTTGCCGAAGGTTCGCCGGGTGAGGGGTTCTTCACCACCGACCTGCGAGGCTGGTTGGGTAAAACGTCACCGTCCTTGTTTTATCTGGCCGGGCGCGCACAGCAGCACATCGCCTGGCACTTTGAGCATCAATTCTGTGGTCGTTGCGGTACGGCGATGGTTGACCATGAGGCAGATCGAGCGAAGCACTGCGGCAGTTGCGGACTCATCAGTTATCCGCGCATATCGCCCAGCATCATCGTGCTGATCAAGCGTGATGACAAAATGCTATTGGCGCGCAACGCGATGTGGCCAAACGGCATGTTCAGCACCCTGGCGGGCTTTGTTGAGCCTGGCGAGTCGATCGAACAGACCGTGCACCGGGAAATAAAAGAAGAAGTGGGGCTCGACGTCACAAACTTGCAGTACAGGGGCTCGCAAAGTTGGCCATTCCCCAATTCGCTGATGCTCGGTTTTCACTGCGATTACGCCGGCGGCGATATTGTCTGTCAGGAAGGCGAGATCGCCGAAGCGAATTTCTTTGGCAAGGATGACTTACCAAAGATGCCGCCGAAGACGGCCATTTCGCGCTGGTTGATCGACGAGTTCCTCGACACCCTGTAAGCCTAAGGGGCCAGGTGAGTTAGTCGTTAGGTGTTGGCGGCAGGCTGGTGGAGTTGAAAAGCGCCATCAGCTGAAACGCCAGCATCAGGTAGCCATCGGAGCGAAATTCACCGCGCATGAAGGCATCGATCGCGTTGTCTTCGCCAAGCAACAGGGATCGTCCCGTTTCCGGGTTAGGAAAATAAAACCGGACGTCCGCTTTTGGCATTTGTGCCTCATCCGTGTTGTCGATCGCGTCGCGTTGCAGAAATGACAGCGCGAGCTGGGCATTGCGAACGCGCAGGCGCATCAGTACGTCGATGCCCATATCAAGATCGATCCGCAGGTCCATAGGGTCTGCCGCGGCAGGCACAAACCGACGACGCAACTCATCGCCCAGACCTTTGAGAGGCTCAGGGACGTCCGCTGGGGACAGCGACAGGGCGTTGGTCAGACCACCGTTGCTATTAAGGGGGCGGTGGGCGCTGTTCGTTAGTGAATTGCTCATACAGGCACTGTACTGGCGAGCGCAGGCTCGCTCAAGTGAGCGCTAAAGTAGATAGTTGATCGGTGGTGACCTAGAGTAGCGCGTTGTTGTCCTTTATTGGGTTTGGTTGGGAGCCGTATGGAATTTCTGTTTGAGTATCTGGGTTTTTTAGCCCGAGCGGTTACGATCGTGATTGCCTTAATGCTGGTGCTGGGTTTTGTGTTTTCCCGCAGAGCGGCACCAGCCCAGGCCGAGGGCACGTTGGTTGTGAAACATTTGAATCGCGAACTCGACGATATCAAAAGCGCGCTCGAAGACGCTGTGGTGTCGCCCGAAGAGCAGGAGGTGATGGCCAAACAGCGGGCTGCAGCAGAAAAGAAAGAGCGCAAGAGCAATGCCCGTGCGGCGAAAGCCGCGGCCAAAAAGGCCGGTAAGAAGGCGGGCAGTAAATCAACTGAAGTTGAGGAGACCGGTGAGGACGACGCCCCAGGTCGCGTCTACGTGTTGAATTTTTATGGGGATGTGGCGGCTTCTGCTGTTGATCAGCTGCGTCAGGAAGTCACGAGTGTATTGACGGTAGCAAAGCCAACCGACGAGGTTGTGGTGAAGCTAGAGTCTGGCGGCGGCATGGTGCATAGCTATGGTCTGGCTGCATCGCAATTGCAGCGAATTCGCGAGAAGGGCATTCCATTGACGGCAACGATCGACAAGGTTGCGGCAAGCGGCGGCTACATGATGGCGGCTGTGGCCGACAAAATTTTGGCGGCGCCGTTTGCAGTGGTTGGGTCTATTGGTGTGGTTGCCCAGGTGCCCAACGTGCATCGGTTGTTGAAAAAACATGATGTTGACGTGGAGCTGATTACGGCCGGCGAGCACAAGCGGACGTTGACCACGCTTGGCGAGAACACCGATGAAGCGCGCGAGAAATTCACCGAACAGTTAGAAGAGATACACCAGCTGTTCCAGGAGCATGTTGTCGCTCATCGTCAAAATTTGGACATCAAGCAGGTGGCCACGGGTGAAAGCTGGTACGGCCAGCGCGCCATTGACGTCAACCTGGTCGATCGACTGATCACCTCTGACAGCTATCTGATTGAGCGCACGGCAGACTGTGAGGTTTATCAGCTGAGCTGGGAAGTGCAGAAGAAGCCGCTTGAACGTCTGATGAGTGGGTTTTCGAGCGCATGGCGCGGTGGCTTGCAGGGCGTATTGAATTGGGCGCAGCGCAGCTCCCAGATCTGATTCGGCACGTTCTGTTAGACGCTCACTGTCTCTCACTGAGACAAATTGATACCCACGAGAGAGAACACCATGACAAGTTATACAGCCTTTCGCGTTGAGCGTAATGAAGACAAAACCTACTCGCGTTCGGTTGTTGAACTCGACAGTTCCGATTTGCCGGAGGGCGAGGTAACCATCGAGGTTCACTATTCCTCGTTGAACTACAAGGACGCCCTGTCAGCGACCGGCAGCCCCGGCGTGACACGCAATTTCCCGCATACACCAGGCATTGATGCGGCGGGCGTTGTGCTCGCCTCTGACGACGACGGTTTTGCCGTTGGCGACGAGGTGATCGCGATTGGTTTTGATCTGGGTATGGGCACCTCAGGCGGTTATGGTCAGCAAATACGAGTCCCCGCTGGCTGGGTAGTGAGGCGACCGACAGGTTTATCACTGCGCGACGCTATGATTCTGGGCACTGCGGGCTTCACAGCAGCCCTGTGCGTCCACAAGCTGGAACAGGCCGGTATGACTCCGGCTAGTGGCCCCGTGCTTGTGACCGGCGCGAGTGGCGGTGTGGGTTCGGTTGCCGTCATGCTGCTGGCGAAACTGGGTTATGAGGTAGCGGCCGTTACCGGCAAGCCCGAAGCGCAAGACCTGTTGCGGCGTATTGGTGCGACAGAATTTCTGACGCGAGAAGAGGCAACCCAGGGCACAGACAGGCCGATGCTCAAAGAGCGTTGGGGTGGGGTGGTTGATACGGTGGGTGGTGACATTCTATTCAATGGGCTGAAGAGCCTGCGCTATGGCTGTTCACTGGCGGCTTGCGGACTGGTAGCTTCGCCGCTGCTGCCCGGCGCAAGTGTTCTGCCGTTCATTTTGCGCAACGTCAACCTACTTGGGGTGGATTCGGTCCAATTACCGTTGGATGATAAACGACTGATCTGGGAGAAGCTTGCAGGTGCCTGGGTGTTGCCGGAGCTGGAAGCACTGGCGACGCCAATCACGCTGGACACCCTGTCGGAGCATCTCGACAAGATACTGGCTGGCCAGATGGTTGGACGTGGATTGGTTGTAATAAAGGATTGAGGGCCTTTACCTCGGCGGTAAAATTTGGGGTCAGAAATCGGCGTTGCCAAATCTGTGAAAGTGGCGGTTTTAGCGGGCGCTGGAATTGGGTAGACTGCCGCGCGAATTCAATTAGGTACTCCGGACGATGAGCGACGGCCATACAACTTCAAACGATGCCCCCCGCGACGAACTGACCGCTGAGCAGCGCGATGATTCTGCGGCAGATCTAAAGGTGACGCTATTGGTGTTCGTAACGGCGGTTCTTATTGCTGTCGTTACTATCTCTGGCTGGTCACCCCAGGTTTAGTCCAAGAGACTTTAAGAGGCTCTTGCTAGGCGGGGGTCAGAATGAATTCTGACCCCAAACCCGTTACACCTCAGCTAGGTTCGGCCGCAGCCAGCGCTCTGCAACATCCAGCGTCCAACCTTTTCTCTCCGCGTAATCCGCGACCTGATCTTTGCCGACTTTGCCCACTCCGAAGTAACGTGAGTCTGGGTGAGCAAAATACCAGCCTGAAACGGCTGCAGCGGGCAACATCGCAAATGATTCAGTGAGCTCCATGCCGGTTGCTGGCGCATCGAGCAGTTCGAACAGTTTGGTTTTTTCCGTATGGTCAGGACAGGCGGGGTAACCCGGTGCCGGCCGGATGCCTTGATAGCGTTCACGGATCATTGATTCGTTATCGAGCGCCTCGTCATGGGCGTACCCCCAGGTATCCACTCGCACCTTGTGGTGCAGATATTCTGCAGCCGCTTCGGCCAGACGATCAGCCAGCGACTTCAGCAAAATCTCCTGATAGTCGTCATTTTCGAATTGTTTTAGTGCTTCATCGATCCCGAGGCCTGCCGTCACTGCAAAGCCGCCAATGTAGTCAGCGTTTGTTGGGGGAGCGACAAAGTCAGCCAGACAGTAGTGTGGTCCGGCTGCGCCTTTCTTGGCTTGTTGGCGCAGATGCTGCAGCTGACACAGCTCGGTCTCGCGACTCTCATCTGTGTACAGCACGATGTCATCGGTGCCCGATCGGTTAGCAGGCCATAGACCCACGCGAGCTGAAGCACGTAGCCAGCCTTCGCTGACAATCTTGTCGAGCATTTCAGTGGCATCTGCAAACAGCGATGTTGCCGCTTCACCGACCACTTCGTCGGTCAGAATGCGCGGATATTTTCCCGCCAGTTCCCACGTCATGAAAAACGGCGTCCAGTCGATGTAAGGCACCAGTTCTTTCAGGTCAATGTTGTCGAACGCGGTGACACCCAGCGAATTAGGCACAGGCGCCGCCCAGTCGCTAATGCTTGCCGCTTCTTTCTTTGCGTCTTTGTACGGCAGCAGCTGTACCGACTTTCGGTTGGAGATGCGTTCGCGTACGGCGGCGTAGTCAGCGCGAGTTTCGGCCATGTAGTTGTCTTTCAGCTCGTCTGAAAGCAGGCTCGACGCTGTGCTCACACCACGCGATGCGTCAGTAACATAGGTGACCGAACCGGAAGGAAACGCGGGTTCAATTTTGAGCGCCGTGTGCGCTTTGGACGTTGTTGCGCCGCCAATTAGCAACGGCAGGTTGAGGCCGGTGCGCTCCATTTCGCTTGCTACGTGAACCATCTCGTCGAGCGAGGGGGTGATCAGGCCAGACAAACCAATCATGTCCGCATTTTCAGCGATTGCCGTTTCAAGAATTTTCTCGGCGGGCACCATAACGCCCAGGTCAACAATGTCGTAGTTGTTGCATTGCAAAACAACGCCCACGATGTTTTTACCGATGTCGTGCACGTCGCCCTTGACCGTTGCCATGACGATCTTACCTTTGGCCTTGGCGCCTTCGCCTTTTTCGTCTTCGATAAAGGGTACGAGATGGGCAACCGCCTGTTTCATAACGCGGGCACTCTTTACTACCTGGGGCAGAAACATCTTGCCCGCGCCAAACAGATCACCCACAACGTTCATGCCGTCCATTAGCGGGCCTTCAATTACGGATATTGGTCGGTCCGCCTGCAGGCGAGCTTCTTCGGTGTCCTCAACAATGAATTTATTGATGCCTTTTACCAGCGCAAACGATAGGCGTTCGGTAACGGGCAGTTCACGCCAGCTATCATCCTGTGCAACAGCCTTAGCGCCGCTAGCGGAGTATTTGTCTGCGAGGTCGAGCAAGCGTTCGGTGGCGTCATCGCTGCGATTCAATACAACGTCTTCAACCACATCGCGTAGCTCTTTAGGGATATCTTCGTAAATGGCGAGCTGTCCCGCGTTTACGATACCCATCGTAAGCCCAGCTTGAATGGCGTGATAAAGAAAGACCGCGTGAATCGCTTCGCGAACGCCGTTGTTGCCTCGAAACGAGAACGACACATTACTAACGCCGCCGGAAATACCAGCGCCTGGAAGATTTGCGCGAATCCACCGAGTCGCTTCGATAAAGTCGACTGCGTAGTTGTTGTGCTCTTCGATGCCGGTTGCGATGGCAAAGATGTTGGGGTCAAAAATAATGTCGTGCGGATTGAAGCCGACAACGTCTACCAATACTCGATAAGAGCGTTCACAGATGTCGATTTTGCGTTGGTAGGTGTCAGCCTGGCCGTCTTCATCGAACGCCATGACAATAACCGCGGCACCATACTCACGGCATAGCGTAGCGCGCTCGATAAACTCGGCCTCGCCTTCTTTCAGACTGATGCTGTTGACCACGGCTTTGCCTTGCACACACTTGAGGCCAGCCTCGATGATTTCCCATTTGCTCGAGTCGATCATAATCGGCACACGTGCAATGTCGGGCTCTGAGGCGATCAAATGCAGAAACTTCTCCATGGCGGCCTCGCTGTCGAGCATGCCTTCGTCCATGTTGATGTCGATGATCTGAGCGCCGTTGGCCACTTGCTGATTTGCGACTTCAAGCGCTTCGGCAAACTGCTCCTCGCGAATCAGCCGAGCAAATTTGGCAGAGCCGGTGACGTTGGTACGCTCGCCGATGTTCACAAACAGCGAGTCGCTATCAACGTAGAGGGGTTCTAGTCCAGACAGGCTGAGACGTTGCTTGGGCTGCGGTATGACGCGGGGCTTGTGCTTACCGGCAACCTCAGCGATCGCTGCGATATGTGGGGGTTGTGTGCCACAGCAACCACCAACCAGGTTCAGAAAACCGGCACTCGCAAACTCGTCGAGTACTTCGGCCATGGTTTCAGGCGTTTCGTCGTAGCCGCCAAATTCGTTAGGCAGACCCGCATTGGGATGAACGCTGACATAGGTGTTGGCCAAACCGGACAGGGCTGCAACATAGGGGCGTAGCTGGGCGGCACCTAACGCACAGTTCAATCCCACCAGCAACGGCTCGGCGTGGCTGATTGACTGGAAGAACGCATCAACGGTTTGCCCGGAGAGGGTGCGGCCACTGGCGTCGGTGATGGTGCCAGAGATCATGAGAGGAACTTCTTTGCCCATTTGTTCTTGAGCCCGCTTGCAGCCCACCACTGCCGCCTTGGCGTTCAGTGTGTCAAAGACGGTTTCGATCAGTAACAGGTCAGCGCCACCTTCGAGCAGCGACGACGCGGCGACGGTGTAGTTGTCTACGAGCTCGTCAAAATACACGTTGCGAAAGCCAGGATCGTTTACCTGCGGCGACAGGCTGGCGGTGCGGTTGGTGGGCCCAATGCTGCCGGCAACAAAACGGGGCTTTTCTGGGCTGCTGTACTTGTCAGCCGCGGCGCGGGCGAGCTGAGCTCCGCGCAGATTGATGTCGCGCACTTTGTGCTCAAGGGAATAGTCGGCCTGGGCAATTTCTGTGGCGGTAAAGGTGTTGGTCGAGACGATGTCGGCTCCGGCTGCCAGAAAGGCCTCGTGAATGCTCTGAATCGCCTCGGGGCGGGTGAGATTCAAAAGGTCGCTATTGCCAAACAGTGAGCTTGGGTGGTCTTCAAGCTCAGCGTCACGATAATCTGCCTCTTTGAGCCCGAGGTTCTGAATCATGGTGCCCATTGCGCCGTCGAGGACCAAAATGCGTTGTTCGAGGTGATCTTTGAGTGTCATTGGGCAAAGTCCGGTGCTGATCTGAGTTCTGGGGCGTACCCCACTGGGATTTAAAGCAAGTGTTAAGCGCAGGTGTTGGGCGCAAGTGTGAGGAAAATTGCCGGGTGAGCCTCTTTGCAGAGCCGGTCCAGCATGACCAAACAGCGTCACCATTGTCCAAGCAGACGGTTCTAAGCTCAACACAGGTTCCTCTATGCGATGATGAGCCGGATTCATGCCGCGAGCTGGTATAATCTCCGTCTTTAGTAATCTTGCACCGCGAGCGCGTAACCCGAATGATTGATATCTCCGAATCTGCCCAGAGTTACCTAGCCGGTCTGCTGTCAAAGCAGGATGACGAAGGCGTTGCTATTCGCGTGTTTGTGGCCCAGCCAGGAACGCCAAACGCGGAGACCTGTATTGCGTATTGTCGACCTGGTGAGGAGCAGGACGGGGATGTTTCTGTTCAATTCGAAGGCTTTACCGCCTGGTTCGAAGAGCGCAGCCAGCCTTATCTGATTGACGCCAAAGTCGACTACGCCGAAGACAAAATGGGTGGCCAGCTCACCATCAAAGCACCCAATTCCCGGGTGCCCAGCGTGGGCGAAGACTCGCCGCTGGAAGACCGGATCAATTACGTCCTCTACAACGAGATCAACCCAGGTCTTGCCGCTCATGGCGGTATAGTGTCATTGATCGAAATCGTCGATGAGGGCACCACCGCGGTGCTCGAATTTGGCGGTGGCTGCCAGGGTTGCTCGGCCGTAGACATCACCCTTAAGCAGGGTGTTGAGAAGGCATTGCTGGAGCAGGTGCCCGAGCTTCGGTCGATTAAAGATTCTACTGACCATACCGTGACGGATAACGCTTACTACTCCTAGCGACTATTCATTCTAGAGCTTAGGCAGCCCTAGTCACTGCGTTTGCTCTCGCGGGCTTTCTGGCCTGTAGCGCATCACCCAGTTCGTTATTCAGTTTGCGCAGTGCGATTTGGGTGTCTGCAAACGAAATGCACGCGTCTGTGATCGATAGACCAGCGGTTGGCGGTACGCCGGCGGTGTGGTTTTGTCGCCCTTCCACCATATTGCTTTCATACATCAAGCCCGTAATCGACTGATTGCCAGCAAGGATTTGCTCGCTAACACTTTCGCCAACGTTCAATTGCAAGCGATGATCCTTGTTCGAGTTGGCGTGAGAGCAATCGACCATAATGTTGTTGGGTAGATTGTTGCTAGCGAGTGCCGTCTCACAATCAGCAATAGCTTCGGCGTGGTAATTCGAGCCCTTACTGCCGCCGCGGAGCACAATGTGCGCGCCTGAGTTGCCTCGGGTGGTGGTGATTGCAACCTGGCCAGCTTCATTCAGACCGAGAAAGCGGTGGGGATGCGCCACTGACTGCAGCGCATTGAGGGCAACTTCCAGTCCGCCGTCGGTGCCATTTTTAAAGCCGACGGGAGCAGACAGCCCAGATGCCAGCTCGCGATGAGTTTGCGACTCGGTGGTTCGGGCGCCAATGGCGGTCCAACTGATGAGATCGTGCAGATATTGCGGTGTGATGGGGTCCAACGCCTCGGTGGCGAGCCCAAGGCCCAAAGACGAGATATCAAGCAGCAGTTTGCGCGCCATTTGCAGGCCAGCTTCGATCCGAAAGCTGTCGTCTAAGAATGGATCATTGATGAGTCCCTTCCAGCCGACGGTGGTTCGGGGTTTTTCAAAGTAGGCGCGCATGACAACCAGCAGGTTGTCGTTCACCTCATCAGCGAGCACTCGTAGCTTAGCCGCGTACTCCATAGCCTCGTCGACGTTGTGAATCGAGCAGGGACCAACAACAACCAGCAAACGGTGGTCGCGGCCTTCGAGGATGTCGCGAACCGCTTTGCGATGCTCATGCACGGTCCGTTTGACGGCATCGGTTGCCGGCAACATTTCTTTCAGCGTGGCTGGCGATGCCAAGACGCGCTGTGCCTCGATATTGAGGTTCTCGGTCGAGTTGGTTTGGGGTTGTTCGGTACTCATGATCTGAGGATCCTGCACGGTCTGTGTTAAGTGGTTGCGTTAAATCAGTCGAGCCCAGATAACAAAAAACCCCGTTTGACGTTGCCAACCGGGGTTCGGGTCGGAGGCAACAGGGTGCCTCCACGCGTGTGCAGGCGGCCTAGTTCGTAAAGCCGAACCAGTAACCGCTAAACCAATTGCCAACAGAGGTGGGCGCTACTTTCTGTGGAGAGCAGGGCGTGCTGTTTGCGGCTGATTGAATAAAGCTATGCGCGTTCATGGGGTCGATACTAGCAGTGTGACAACGCTCGTCAAGCCTCTGCGTCTAACGAGGTCAGGTCGGTGAGTGTGAGGCATTGGGCAATGGTGTCGTTTTCAAGTTGTATCGAGTCCTCAGGGGTCGCCTGAGCGGCGGTTTGCAATGGACTATCGGTTGGTGCCGTCAACCCGGTTTCCCAGAGCTGGTTGGTAGCGGTGAAATACAGCGCAGTACGAATGGGCACATCTGGATGCATGGCCCGCACGGCTCGTGCGTAGCGTGCGAGTTGTGTGGCGTAACGGCTGATCTCCTGCTGTAGCCAAGCGCTTGAGTTGAGCTTAGCGCTTGCCTCAAGCGCGACCTCTGGTGTCGCGGTTTTGTAATCGATGATCCATCTCTCGGCCTGATGCCCCGGCCGCTGGAACACAAACATTCGATCGATAACAAGTGCCAAGGGACCGGCGTTTTCCCAGAGCGTCAGCCCAATCTCGGCTTGAGCGTCTGTCTGGGGTTCGAGTGCGCACCAGCGACCCAATCCCGAACTGGCGGTCTGCTGTAGCTGCTTTACCACACTGTCTGCGAGTTGTTGTGTGTCTTCAGGCGAGAGCCCAAGCAGCAACGCCTGCTGTTCCCAAAGGTGGCGTTCGTTAGCGATTAACTGGTTCACTGCGCCCTCGCTACCCCCTTGGTCTGTTGGGCTGGTTGTGTCAGACAGGTTTTGTGAGAGCGTACATAACGCTTGGTGAGTGAGATTGCCGCGCAAAATTGCCGCGCGTCGCTCGAGCGCAAAGAGTAAATCAGGTTCGTCGGTTTCACGGCGGCCCGCGATGTTCCGCGAGCGCTCGGGGAGAGTAACTGCCGGTGCGGGCAGGTCAGGTAAGGGCAGCGTGGCTGGTAGTGCCTGAATCGTTACGATCGATTGTTCTGCATTTTCCGAGTCATCCTCGGTCTCGGTTCGGGCTGCGGTCGTTACGCTTGCCGCCGCTTCAATATCCCGTTCTTGCCATAGTTCGCCGTAGACGTCAGACAGGCACGACAGCAGGCTGCCTGATGTCGCGGACTTCTTGTCAGCCGGAACGGTGGCAAATAGTTTCAGCGTTTGTTCCGCCCGGGTCGCGGCCACATACAGCACGCGCCGGGTTTCATTTCGAGCTCGTTGGCTGTCTTCCAGTTTCAGCCAGTGGTAGACGGTTTTGTTGTTTTTATCGAAGTCCTTGATGCGATCGGGTGCTTTGCACGCCAACAGGGTCCCCGCAGTGCTCGCGCGTTGTAGCATGAGCGCCGCCTCGTCAGAGCGGGTACCCGCCTCGAGATGCGGTAATAACACGTGCTTGTATTGCAGCCCTTTTGACTTGTGCACGGTCAAAATTTGCACGCCGGTGCCATCGTCTTCTGCGTAGAGTTTTTGAATGTCTTGCAGCAGCCGGGGTGGAGAGAAATGCACGGGATGCGCCAACTCAATCGTGTCGAGCAAACGCTCAGCGTGCTTCAACTGTGAGGGTGGATAGGCGGCAGGACCGCCCAGTTGCAACCAGATGGTTTCAATCAGCTCTCTGGGCGCGAGTTGTAAGCGCTTGCTGATGGGCGGCTGTGCCGCCTGAATCAATCGAGTCAAACTGGCATAACCTTGTTCCGTCATACCGGGCAGTGGTGCGGTGAGTTCCTGTTCAGGGTCGCCCTGTAGCAAGTTGATCAGGCTAGTGCTTTGGGGTGCTGCCTGGTCGCCCATGTACTGCGCCACGGCATACAGATCATTGAGATTTAACCCGACCAGCGGGCTGCGTAACACCGCCAAAGCGCTGATACGGTCAGTCGGCGCAAACAGTGTATTGGCCAGCGCAACCAGATCGCTGACGATCGCGGTTTGGGCGAGTGCGTGCAGATCAGTGCCTTGCCACTCAATACCCGCCGCTTCGAGCGCGCGCACTAAAGGGCCCACCGGCGTGCGATTGCGAACCAATATTGCGATGTCGGTTAGTGCGGTGTCTTGCTCAGCCGCCAGTTCCTGAATGTGCGCAATCAGTTGGCTGTGTTGCTCTGCAACTGATTCGCTGAGCTGCATGGGGGCAAATAGCGTTGTCTTGGGGAGCGTGGCGAGGTCACCACGCGGTGAGGTGGCCGGGGCGTAGCTGATGCGGCCAAGGTTGGTGTCGTCCAGGTCGCCAAGCACACGATTAAAAACCTGATTGAACCAGCCAATCATCGTATCGTTGGAGCGAAAGTTGGTGGTGAGCTGCAGATGCTCGAGTTGTAGGTTGGCAATGCCTGTGTTGCAGACTTCGAGAAACAGACTTACCTCAGCATTGCGAAATCGGTAGATCGATTGCATTGGGTCGCCGACGGCAAAAAACGTATTGTTGTCATCGGGCGTCCATTCGGTAATTAACCGCTCGAACAGCATGTGTTGCGATCGGGAGGTATCCTGAAACTCATCAATCAGCAGATGGCTGATGCGGTAGTCGAGGCTTAGAGCGAGTTCAGTGGGTGCATCATTGGAGCCGAGTGCAGTAATAGCGGCGATGGTGATCTGGTTGTAATCCACCTCACCACGTTCATCGAACAGTTTATTTAGCTCATATACGCAGTTGAACAGCGTGGTACCAATCATCGCTAAACGATCGCGATCACGAGTCGCAGCGTCCATCTGTGGTATGTCGCGAATAGCCGTTAGTGCTTGCAGTATATCTGCGTGCGCTGTATCGCTGGCAAACTCCTTGAGAAGTTCGGTCAAGTCTTGTTTGTGAGTGTTTTCTTTAGTGGGCGGGAAACCATTGTTTTTTGTGAGCCGTGACTTTACTTGCGGCTTCTCAAGCGTAGCAGCAGCTAGCAGCACCAGATTTTGTGCGATAAAGCGCCATTGTTCAAACTCGGTGAGGTCAGAAAAGGCGGTTTTCTCGCCCAGGCAATCGCTCGCGTAACGGGCAAAAACTTCCAGTCGCCGCCGAGTAGGCAAAGACATATTGTTTAGTAGGCTGGCGAGAGCTTCGTTTTGTAATGCGGTAACGCCTTCGGAAATGGCATCGACAAGGCGTTCTGGATCGAAGTTAGACAGTTGATCGGCGAGTGAAAACAACCATTGCTCGCGACGCCTCAACATCGTCACTAAAAGGTTCTGTACCTGTTGGGTGTTGCCGCCGAACTCTCGCAGCAGACTGGTGGTGTTGTCTTCAGCCCCCGGTTCGGCAATGCGTTGCAGCACTCGGGCCACAGAGCGTTGGTAATACTCATCAGGGTGATCGCAGATGTCGCGCTGCTGTAGTTGACTGGTTATGGGTAACTGCTTGACGAGGCTCATTGCAAATGAATCGATGGTTTGGATGCGCAGTCGGCTTGGATACAGCTCGAGGCCCCAACTTTTTTCCAACGAGCGAGCCATCGCAGCTACACCCAGCGTGCTGTTTGTATCTGCGAGCTCTTCGCGCACGCGCTGGCGCATTTCCGCGGCGGCCTTTTTTGTGAAGGTAATAGCCAGGATTTGTTCGGGTTGTTCTACGCCTGCAAGCAAGGCAACAAAGCGTTCTGCGAGCAGCGTTGTTTTGCCCGATCCGGCTGGTGCCTGAACAATGCACGACCTTACGGGGTCGATGGCGCGTACTCGCTCGGGATCATCTGCAAGCGCTGGCCGTTGGTCTGCTGGGGCCCCTTTGGTCATAAGTTGGTCATCAGTCGTAGCGTAAATGGTAACGGCACAGCGAGTGTAGCTTGCACGTGTTACAGGCAGATTTTGTTGGGGTAGCGGTTGCGTGACCCTCTGCAATTTCGTTCGCAAGCAGCGTTAACTGGTCACGCCAGCGGGTTAACAACGGCGTCCAATCGTTTTTACCATCAACGCTTTTTAGGCCAAGGTCAGTGTCTGGCGAACGCAGCCCGACATACTTGCTTCCTTCAGGCTTAATCTGTGCAAACGCAGCTGCTGTCACTATCGGGTCGGTAAACGTCAGCTCGCCAATCGGGTTGCCGTCTGCCATCAGCAGTAATACGTAAAGCGGTAACTGTGGCGCGCTGAGGCGTTCGTCAAGGAGCGTCGTGTTGCTGGGCGCGCTGCTTTTGTAGTCGATTACAAACTGGCCGTGGGCAGTGTCATCGACACGGTCAAGCTGCAATCTGAGTTCGAAGGGACCAATGATCGCCTTGGCGGGTAGCTCGCGTGCGTTGACAAAAAACTCGTCTCTTTTGCGCTCAATGCCGAGGAAATGACCCAACTGAGTGACTAGGCGCTCCGTTTCCAGCGCACGCACCGACTTGGCGTAGCGCAGCATCTTTTCGTCAATGCTTTGCTGCGCAACCTGCTTACACAATTGCGTTTCGTCCGCCTCACTCAGCTCGGCCAGTGCGGCTGACGAGGGTATTTCACCAAATAGGCGATCGAGCGCGTCGTGCAGCACGTCGCCGCGTTCCATCGGGTTAGGCAGGGTGTGGGGCGCAATCGCGTCTTCAATTCCCAGTTGATGACTGGCCCAGCCGCGCATTGGGCAGGCAGCCTGGTCTTGTAAGCGGCGGTTTGCTCTATGCAGTCGTGGCGGGCTGGGTGGTACGCCGTATAAGGTTTCTGGTGTGGCTTCTGTCGGCGTGAGATCAACAGGTGTGGTGTCGGTGCTGTGTTGCCAGTGTGCCAGTGTTGGATGCCAATGTTGAGCAGTTGCCGGGAGGTCTGTAGTTGCCGGTGTCCAATGCGCCAGTAGTGCGCTGATGCCCGCAACGTTTGGTAGCGAGTCTTCTTCAGGCGGTTCTTCATTCACAAAACTGGCGTGACGTTCTTTGGGTGTGCGGGTCACACGGCCGAGCCAACTTTGGGCAAAGGCGAGTTCTGCGGTGTAGGTGGTGCGCGGCGCGCCTGCCGCAGTGAGCTCGGCCACAGGCAATAGGGGGTTGCTGACAACGGGCGTTGGCCAGGCCGTGTCGCTCATGCCGGTGATCCACAGATGGTCAAATTCGAGTTCCAGGGCTTCCAGATAACCGAGAACTTGCAGTGGCGCTGGTTGGCCTGCGGGCGCAAACAACGTTTGCCCGGTAACACTTGCCAGCAATGCAAATGCCTCGCTCCAGGAAACGAGCGTGTCGCTTTCGGGCGCCTGGCTCATGAGCAATTCCAGCAAAGCGTTGGTTGCCTGATAGCCTTCTGAGTCGTTGCGCGCGGTGTGCCAACGGGCGTTGCGCAACACGGAGGCGGCTGACTGCCACCAGTCTCGTGTTGAGCGCTGCGAGTCGGCTGTGTCGTCGTCTGGCCAGCCCTGCACCGTGCGCAGAATCACGCGTAAGGGTTCTGGGCAGATATCAGGCGGAATGTTCTGCAGACGCATGAATTCCGTGCATGATTTTGGCAACCGACGATCGGTGTTGATGGCTGGCAATGCCGGATCAACCAATAGGCGTTCGAGTTCGGTGTAGTGGGAGAGGTGGTTGATACTATTCAGCAGAGCCATTGCACTGGCGATCAGAGGGTGTTGGGCAAGCGGGAGTCCACCCCCCAGGTTGTACAACACCTGGTCTCGCGCACCGGTGGCTTCAAGTTGTGAGTGCAGCAACCGGCTGACGGTGGCGTGCTGCTGCAACAGGTCCGGCACAACAATAGCGATGCGCGGTAGCGGCTGGCCTCCAGGCGCCGCCTCAAGACGCGCACGAGCCCAGCAAATGGCGGCCGTTTGCTCGGCAATTGAAGAGCTGAATTGGCTGGCTTGACCAGACCGGGTTTGCCGGATCACAGAGTCAGCAACCGTCGCGGATGGTTCTGCAGGGTTGGGTTGGTTGTTGTCAATTGTGATCGTGGTGCCGGCTGTTTGAGCGTATTCGATCCAGTTCTGCTGTGCACTTGTTAGTACGTCAAATCCAAGCAAGTGCACGGGGCCGGATTCCGGCAGGTGTGGGAAACGGCGTGCTGCCAGCTGGGCCGTGGTTAGCGCATTGCGGTTGGTGAGCTGGGTTTCTACCGCGGCGGCCCACTGGGCAAAAACCCGGGTGTTTTCGCTGTCGGCAAAGGCGTTCGATGCAAGATCCAATTGCCAGCCGTGCAAGTGCTGCCAAGCGTCTTCAAAGAGCGGGGTGAGGTGTACGAGCCCATCTGGCGCGCAACTGCGAAACAGAGCGTGCTGTTCTATCGGTGACAGCAATGTCTCGCATTCTGGGTCGATACTCGCCGCGCGCTCATAGTCACGTCGTAGCAAGGTGTCTAAGCCGCTTATCGAGGGAGCTCGCCAGGCCGTTTCTCCGGCCGTCATGCGCCTATAGTCATACGCGTATCGGCATTCCCGCCGCAACCGATCGCTGGCTGCAATTAGAATTCCTGATTCGGCGGCACTGATAGCCTGCGCGGACAAGGTAACGAGTGGAAGGTAGGCGTCAATACTCACGCCACCAGTCTACGGTACCGCTCTGGCTCGTGAATAGAGTCTTTTTGCCGGTAACCGCGAGTAAATATTGCGTGCGTGGCCGGCAATCGCTAGGGTGCGGCCACCACCGCAAGCAGCCCCAAGCATGACCCCATCGGATCCGTCTCCGCGTACGCAGCCCACACCCGCCATCAGTGAGCGGGGCAGCGATGATGTGCTTGTGCCGGCCCAGCCCGCTGCGGTCGGGAAGGTCGGCTTTGTGAGTCTGGGTTGCCCAAAGGCCTTGGTTGATACAGAAGCCATTGTCGGCGAGCTCTTGCACGACGGTTATGTGACAGTAAATGACTATGCAGAGGCTGATGTAGTGATCGTCAACACCTGCGGTTTTATTGATGATGCTATCGCTGAGTCGTTATCCACCATCGAACAGGCGCTGGACGAAAACGGGCGAGTTATTGTCACTGGCTGTCTTGGCGCCCAAAAAGAAATGCTTGGCGAGCGCTTTCCTGAGCTGCTGCACGTGTCGGGCCCGCAGGCTATTGCTGAGGTTGCAAACGCGGTGCGTAGTTGGCAACCACTGGAGGGTGGGCGAGCTGCTCAGAGCCCTACCAACGAATTGCTCTATCAACAATTGCATGGCGAGCGCGCCTTGCTTACACCGCGCCACTACGCCTACCTAAAGATTTCCGAAGGCTGCAATCACAAATGCAGCTTCTGCATTATTCCGAGTATGCGTGGCAAGCTGAATTCCCGGGGAATTGCTGACAATCTGCGTGAAGCAGAGAAGCTTGCACGAGCCGGCGTGCGCGAGCTGCTGGTTATTTCTCAGGACACCAGCGCCTACGGGGTTGATCTGCGTTACCGGGAAGAATCCTGGGATGGCCGCAGTTTGCCCAGCGATCTGCGCACTCTCAGTCGTGAGCTTGGCGACATGTTTGACTGGGTGCGGCTGCACTATGTTTATCCGTACCCAAACGTTGACGGCTTGATCGAACTGATGAGCGACGGCAAGCTATTGCCGTATCTGGACGTGCCTCTGCAGCACGGCGACCCCGATATTCTCAAGGCGATGAAGCGGCCAGCGGCGGCTGAGAAAACCTTGGATCGTATTCATGCCTGGCGCAACGTTGCGCCTGATCTGAAGCTGAGAAGCACCTTTATTGTCGGGTTTCCCGGTGAGACAGAAACACAGTTTGAAACGTTGCTCGACTTTCTGCGCGAGGCGCAACTTGATCGGGTGGGGGCGTTCACCTACTCAGACGTCGCTGGGGCATCGGCCCAAGGCTTATCGAACCATGTCGATGAGGCGGTAAAGCAGGAGCGGCTGGCTCGCTTTATGGCGGTGCAGGAGGAGATCAGCCGTGTGAAGCTCACGACCTGGCAGGGCCAAGAAACACAGGTTTTGGTCGACGAGATTGAAATCGTTGAGGGGGCACCAATCGCCATCGCGCGAACCTACGCGGATGCCCCGGAGATTGACGGGGTGGTTCATGTTCGTGATGCGGGACATCTGCAGGTAGGCGATTTTGCCTGGGTGACGATCGATGACAGTGACTCTCATGACCTCTACGCGACGGCGTTAGGGCAACCGCTTGCCATCAACTAGGCTGGTATGAGGGCGGATTGGGGTTGGGTTGCCTCGATTTTGTCGAGCGGGCCCAAATTTGGAGTCTAGCAGTCGACTCGGACCTACTTTGCTTTAGAATAGTCGTCTAATCGACCGATTTAACTGGCCTGCTGGAGTATCTGCACGTGTGGCACTTGATTGAAGATTTTTTTGAGAAAAACCTGGTGATGAAGGCCTTTGTGGGGCTGGGTTGGCTGGCTGTGATCATTATGGGCACCAGCTTTGTCTACACCGCCAACGATATGCTTGGTTAGGCTCGGAGCGCTAACGCGATGTGGCTGTCGACATTGAGCGAGTCTCAGCGCACAGCGCTGATGGGGTTGGCCCACAATGTAGTGGTGTCTGACGGGCTGCTCGATCCCAACGAAGAAACCATGCTTGGCGAATTTCGTCGCGAGATGAGTTTGAGTCAGTCTGAAGAGGTGGAATACCTTGAATTGGACGGCATAGAGCAAATTTTTGACAGCCGCGGCTCACGGGTTGTGGCGCTGTTAAATCTGCTCCGACTGAGCTACTCAGATGGTGCATTTGAGATTGAAGAAGAATGCCTGCTGAAAGAGATTAGCGCCGCGTTTGAGGTGGCTGACGAGGAGTTTTTGCTGCTCGACAACTGGGTCAGGCGGCTAGTGGGTCTGGAGGAAGAGGCTCAGAGCCTTATGTCCTAGCGCGCGCTCAGTATTTGGGCTACGGCTAAATCCAAAGCGCTCGTGAGGGCATTGATGCTTCTCACGGTGTCCTGGCGGTCTAGTTGCAATGGTGATGTTGGGCGAAAGCTCAGGCCACAACGGTAGCCGGTAAGCAGCGCGTTGGTTTTGCTGGTTTGCAGGCAATTGCTGACGCTGCAGACCACATCTTTGATGCGGTGCTCTCCCCAACTTAAACTTAAGAAAGCGGTGCGTTCTGCACTAAGAGGCCGGGTGAGGGCGACGGCGGCACCAAACTCGCTGATATCCAGAAGTTCGGCGCGATGGCTCCGCATATCGCCACGCAAGCGGATGGTTAGCTTGACGTTTTGGTCTGCACAAAACACACGATCGAATCGGCGTCGTGTATCAAAGTCGTTTACCCGCTGTGCACTACTGCTCACGTTGCTCCCTCTGGTGCCTTTAAAATGTTCTCCACCAAGTGCCAGAAATTATCAGGCTGACGGTAATTTTGCCGTGACCAAGTTTGCTTTTTGCGACCTGTGAGGTTTTTTTCCCGCAGTGGTCAGGTTTGTTGAGCGTTTAGGAGGAGATCTTTGGCTGTGTTGAGTTGGGCAGCGATGTAGGTTGACCCGCCTTTGTCTGGGTGATTGCGGGCAATCAGACGTCGATGTGCCGCGACGATCTCAGCTACAGAGGCATTAGGTGCAACATCGAGAATCAGGCAGGCCTGATTCCGGGTCAGGTCTGGCGGGGTGGCTGCGCGGTTGTGGCTGGAATTCGCGTCAGAATAGGCGTTTCCTGCTACGTTATCGCGGGCTTTTTTTAGGCCGTTCCACAGCGTGTTTTGCAGTGTTGGGGAAAATCTCAGCAGGCTGCTGGCCCGGCGAAGAAAGGGCACCACGCCCGTTACTGCCGCGCTGAGCCAGTGCACCCGGCCGGTTGTGACCAGCATGATCAGGGCGAGCACTAGCACGACAATGGCGGCTGTGACGAGCGGGCCGCGGCGAACAGGTGCTGCGGAGCTTGGGTTACGAGAGTTCAGTGCGTCGGCCCAAAACAGGCGTGTGAGATACACGAAGGCGAAACCGCCCAGTAGGCCGATGAATAGCCAGAGCATTCAGTTGATCCATTAAAGTCTGCGGGTATGATGCCACGGCATGAGCACTAACGAAGCCGCAGACGCGCGACTGACAGTCGCCATTTCTTCAAGAGCGTTGTTTGACCTGTCGGACAGCAACGCGGTCTATGAGCGCGAGGGTCTGGCTGCCTATCGAGCCTATCAGATTGCCCATGAAGAGAAGCTTCTGGAGCCAGGCGAAGCCTTTCCGCTAGTAAAGAAGCTTTTAAATTTCAATGTGTTACTTGGGAAACCTTGTGTAGACGTTATCTTGTTGTCGCGTAATTCCGCTGACACTGGGTTACGCATCTTCAACTCAATCGAAGCCCATGGTCTTGATATCAAGCGGGCTGCCTTCAGTGGCGGTGAAAGCCCTTACCGGTACGTGCAAGCCTTTGGTTGCGACCTGTTTCTGTCGATGCACGGTGATGATGTGCGGCATGCGCTCGATGAAGGCGTGGCCGCAGCTACCCTGCTGGGCCGTAAAGGCGCGGATTCACCGGTTTCACCCGAACTGCGCATTGCCTTTGATGGTGACGCGGTGTTGTTTTCGGATGAGGCGGAGCGAATTTACCAGGAGCGTGGTCTTGAAGCCTTTGGTGCGGAGGAGCGAGCTGCCGCCCGGCAACCCCTGGCGGGTGGTCCATTCAAAAGTTTTCTTGCCGCCCTGCAGCGTTTGCAAAGCGAACTGCCCGACGGTGGCGCTGCGCTGCGAACGGCGCTGGTCACTGCCCGTAGTGCGCCGGCTCATGAACGAGTGATACGCACGTTGCGTGCCTGGGACATTCGGTTGGATGAAAGTCTGTTTCTGGGGGGCATGAACAAAGGCATGTTTCTGCAGGCATTTGGGGCTGATATTTTCTTCGATGACCAACCCGGCCATATCGCAGCGGCCCGTGAGCATGTGGCGGCTGGGCATGTGCCAAGCGGCGTAGCGAACGAGACCTAAGGTAGGCGATTGTTGTCATCGCAAACGAATCTCATATAGCGAAATTCTATGCTAGTGTCCGGGCTTATGCTTTTTTATGGCGATCATCGGTCGTGGGCGAATCATGAAACTTCAGCAACTGCGGTATATCTGGGAAGTGGCGCATCACGACCTGAACGTCTCTGCGACGGCGCAAAGCCTCTATACGTCCCAGCCCGGAATCAGCAAGCAGATTCGCCTCCTTGAAGACGAGCTGGGTGTTGAGATATTCGCCCGTAGTGGCAAACACCTCACGCGCGTGACACCCGCAGGTGAGGCGATCATCGAGATGGCTGGCGAGATCCTAAGTAAGACGCAGTACATCAAACAAGTGGCGGAAGAGTTCAGTAACGAACGCGTTGGCAGTTTGTCGATTGCCACAACCCACACCCAGGCGCGCTACGTGTTGCCATCCGTGATTGGCGATTTCAAAACTGAATTTCCCGATGTTAGTTTGCATATGAATCAGGGCACGCCGATTCAGATTGCCGAGCTCGCGGCAGGCGGCCACGTGGATTTTGCAATCGCCACAGAAGGTATGGATCATTTTCAAGATTTGGTCTCGATGCCCTGTTACGAGTGGAATCGATCGGTTGTCGTGCCCAAGTCTCACCCGCTGGCGCGCCTGGGCCATTCGGCGGGCTCTGAAAAGCTGACCCTCGAGCTGTTGGCGGCTGAGCCGCTAGTGACTTACGTGTTCGGTTTTACCGGGCGTTCCAAGCTTGACGATGCGTTTTTGGATGAAGGTCATGAGCCAAACGTGGTGTTCACGGCAACCGATACCGATGTCATTAAAACCTACGTTCGCTTAGGACTTGGTGTGGGTATCATTGCCAGCATGGCCTATGACCCCGAGCTTGATAAAGACTTGGTCGCCATTGATGCCAGCCATCTGTTTGCCAGCAGCATTACCCACATCTGTTTCCGCAAAGGCACGTTTTTACGGCGTTTCATGTTCGATTTTATTGAGCGTTTTGCCCCCCATCTAACGCCAGAACTGGTGTCTGCTGCCGCGGGCGCGAGCAATCGCACGGAGCGTGAAAAATTGTTCGCGCAGATGCCACTACCGCTAGCTTAGCTGCGATAATAATTTCGTAAGCCTATTTTTTTACTGATCTGATGTGTCTCTATGCGAATACTTTGTCTTGACCTTGAAGGGGTGCTGATCCCTGAAATTTGGCAGGCCGTTGCGGCCCGTACCGGTGTTGCCGACTTGGGCAAGACGACCCGCGACATTCCGGTTTACGACGATCTGATGCAGCTTAGGTTAAGGGCGCTCGAAGCGGCCGGCGTAACCTACGAGACCATCACTGATGTTTTGGCCGAAGTGGAACCTTTGCCCGGTGCGGTCGAGTTCCTCGAGTGGGCGCGGGCGCACTTTCAGGTTGCGATTATTTCTGACACCTTTTACGAGTTCGGTCAGCCCATGATGGCAAAGCTAGGGCACCCGCTGTTGTTGTGCCACAAGCTGGACGTGCAGGACGGCTTTATTAGGGGTTATAAAATTCGTCAGGATGACCCCAAGCGTCACTCTGTAAAAGCCTTTCAGTCGCTGGGCTACGAGGTATGTGCCGCTGGCGATTCGTTCAATGATGTGAGCATGCTCGACCAGGCCGACTACGGCGCTTTCTTTTGTGCGCCAGATAAGATTGCTGCGCAGTTTCCGCAGTATGAGCGGACCGAAACCTATGGGCAGCTGCAGGATTGGTTGGGCGAGCAGGGATGCGTTCGCCCGTAGCTGAGTGACTGGGCCCGTATATTGTCAACAATGGGGGCTTGTAGGTTGTCTGCCTTCTCGACGGGGCGTATTATTGGCCGATGTCGTCAAAATATTGTCTACAATTTAGAGTTCTGTGTTTGGTTGGCAACCCGCAATGTCACTGACGCTTGATGCCCCAGCGGCGATAACGCTGGCTGATCAAGCGTTGCAGGCGATTCAGGCCCGCATCGTCTCCGGAGAACTCGCGCCGGGTACCAAATTGAGCGAAGGTGAGCTCGCGAGCGAGCACGGCATTAGCCGGGGGCCGCTTAGGGAAGCCATCCGCCGCCTGGAGGCGCGCCGTCTGGTCGAAGTTGTTCCTAACGCCGGCGCTACCGTGGTTTGCCTGACTCATGAACAATTGCTCGCTGTGTATGAAACTCGCGAGGCGCTGGAGGGCATGGCTTGCCGGTTAGCGGCACAGCGCATTGAGGCAAGCGAGGTTGCGGCTTTGCATGCTTTGCTTGACCAACACGAACAGGCATTGGGCGGAGCCGCTGAAGCCCGTTACCTGCAAGAAGAAGGCGACTTCGATTTTCACTATCGTATTGCGCGAGCCAGCCGCAATGAGATTCTCGCGTCGATGCTGTGTGACGATTTATACCACCTTGTGCGCATGTACCGCCGCCGCACTCCCGGCGATCACGGTCGTGGTCGTCAGGCATTGGCGGAACATCGCCATATTGTTGATGCGCTCGGGGCGGGGGATGCCGAACTTGCCGAATTGCTGATGCGCCGTCATGTGGCCGCCGCTCGATATTTACTCAACGACAACTAATTCAAATAATTCAAAAAAGGAACCTGCAATGAACCCATCCGCAGGCGCAAAACTGCGCCAGGCTATAACCGAAGAACAACCCCTGCAGATCGTAGGCACGGCAACTGCATTCAGCGCACTGCTTGCTGAACAGGCTGGCTTTAGGGCGATTTATCTATCTGGAGCAGGCGTTGCCAACTCCTCTTACGGCTTGCCCGATCTTGGCATGACCTCCATGAATGACGTGGCAGAAGATGTCCGACGGATCACGGGCGCGTCGGCTTTGCCGCTGCTTGTCGATATTGATACCGGCTGGGGCGGTGCATTTAACATTGCTCGCACGATTCGCGAGATGACGGTTGCGGGAGCGGCTGGCGTGCACATTGAAGATCAGGTAGCGCAAAAGCGCTGTGGCCACAGACCAAACAAGGCCATCGTATCGACGGTTGAAATGTCTGACCGCATTAAGGCTGCAGTAGACGCCAAGACCGATTCAGATTTTGTTGTCATGGCGCGTACTGATGCGCTGGCTGTTGATGGTTACGATGCGGTTCTCGATCGCGTGCAATCCTTCGTAGAAGCCGGCGCGGATGCGATCTTTGCAGAAGCAATGACGGATAAAGAGCTATACCGTAAAATAATCGAGGTGGCTAAGGTGCCTGTGCTTGCGAACCTGACCGAATTTGGCCAGACGCCCTTGTACACAATGGACGAAATGAGTGAGGTTGGTATCTCGATGGTGTTGTATCCATTGTCTGCGTTCCGCGCTATGAGCAAGGCGGCGCTCGACGTTTACACCACGTTACGCAAAGAAGGCACACAACAAAACGTAGTGGATAAAATGCAAACCCGCATGGACCTCTATGACGTGCTTGACTACCACAGCTATGAAGAAAAACTCGACAAACTGTTCACCGAATCCCAGGAGACAAAATAATGGCTACTAAAGTTTTATCAGGCGCAGGACTGCGTGGGCAGAGCGCAGGCGATACCGCGCTCTGTACTGTGGGCCAAACGGGTACCGGACTGACCTATCGCGGTTACGATATTTCTGATCTCGCTGACAACACTACCTTTGAAGAAGTGGCCTATCTGATTCTCAAGGGTGAGCTGCCAAACACAGCTGAACTTGCGGCGTATAAAGCGCGTCTGCGCGCGATGCGGGATCTGCCCGATACGCTGAAAGAAGTGCTAGAGCGCATTCCTGCCGATGCACACCCGATGGACGTTATGCGCACGGGTTGTTCAATGCTGGGCAACCTTGAAGCTGAGGGCGATTTTTCGAACCAGCTGGATGTTGCTGACCGACTGATGGCAGCGTTACCGTCGATTATCACCTACTGGTATCGGTTTTCGCACGACGGCGTTCGCGCAGATACAAACACGCAATCGGATTCTTTAGGCGGCCACTTTCTCGAAATGCTGCTGGGTAAAACGCCTAGCGAACTGCATCAGCGTGTGATGGATGTGTCCCTAATTCTCTACGCTGAGCACGAGTTCAATGCGTCAACCTTTACCGCTCGAGTCTGTGCGTCCACCCTTTCAGACATGCATTCCTGCGTAACCGGTGCTATTGGTTCCCTGCGCGGTCCACTGCATGGCGGTGCTAACGAGGCGGCGATGGAACTTATCGAAAAGTTCACCAGTGCCGAAGACGCCACCAAAGGCGTACTAGAGATGCTTGCCAAGAAAGAAAAGATCATGGGTTTTGGTCATGCGATTTACGCTGAATCTGATCCGCGCAACGCAATCATCAAAGTGTGGAGCGAGAAGCTTGCCAAAGAGACGGGCGACACCGTGCTGTATCCGGTGTCTTGCGCGGTAGAGAAAGTGTTGTGGGATGAGAAAAAGATGTTTGCTAATGCAGACTTTTTCCATGCCTCTGCGTATCACTTTATGGGAATTCCCACGAAGTTGTTTACACCGATCTTTGTCTGTTCGCGGGTATCTGGCTGGGCAGCACACGTGATGGAGCAACGCAGCAACAATCGTATTATTCGCCCTAGTGCGGATTACATTGGACCAGAGCCGCGCACCGTTGTGGCTATTGCTGAGCGTTAATAACGTCTAGCGCGCAAGGCAGGGGGCAGAATGAATTCTGACCCCGAGCATGCCCCGAAAATTTTTACAGAGACCTGCCCATGAACCTTCCAGCCTTCGTTCTGCCCGATCTCTTTGACGCCAACGATGGCGTCATTGTTGCCGCGGAGCCACTGTTTGGTGGCTATGGCGGCATCTCAGCATTTTGCGGCCCGATTCGTACCATTAAGTGTTTCGAAGACAATTCGCTGATAGCGCAGCGAGTACGTGAGCCAGGTGAAGGCGCCGTACTGGTTGTGGATGGCGGTGGGTCAATGCGCTGCGCTCTGCTGGGTGACAACCTCGCAGCTGCCGCTGTGGAGAATGGTTGGTCTGGCGTTGTTATTTACGGTTGCTTGCGTGATGTTGATGAGATTGCTGACATGGCGCTCGGCATACAGGCGCTCGCGCCGCATCCGCAAAAGAGTGTGAAGCGTGATACCGGTGAGCGTGATGTTGCGGTGCGCTTTGCTGGTCTGACCTTTGCGCCGGATGCGTGGTTGTACGCAGATGCCAACGGCATTGGCGTGTCGCCGGTCGAATTGACGTTGCCGAGCTGAGGGGTTGTCAGATGCGCAATAGGCGCAATTCTGGGTCCGCCCCAGAGCGATCCCAGAACTGTGTGTAGCGTTTGGCAAAACGTTCTGCCTGTACCGGATTCCATCTGTCGCTCCAGCCTTGGTAGTCTTCAGGCTCCGACTGCACCCAGAGTGCGTTGTTGTCAGCGATCAGCCAACTTTGTTTGTCACCTTTAATCGAATCAGGCAAACGCCGAATCTGCATCTTTTCGTCGAGTCGGCGACCAAGCTCCACCAAAGTATGCCCGCGAGCAACAATAAGCCGGCTGTCTCGCAGCAGAATATCAACGTGGCAGCCTGGTGCGCTGCGAGCAAAATCAGACACTAGCTCAACGAGCTCAGGTTGATCGAACAGCGTGTGATCAAGTGTCGGGCTGTAGATACGCAGGCTACGGCGGGCGCCTGCAATTATTTGGTGCAGCTGCTCTACGGCGGATACATCGTCTGCAAACTCTTGCAGGTTACTCGTGCGTGCGACTGCGTGGTTGTCGGTTGTGCTGAGCACTTCGGGGCGCTGGTCACTTTGCACGACGCGTGATTTCTTCAAACCGGCTGTGTTGAACGGAATGGGCAGTACCCGTTGCATGGTGATGTGTTTAATGCCCGCTTCCATGAAACTGACCCCGGTCGGAATGAAGTCGAGTTTTTGATAAAACGTCTGAGCGTCTTCTTGGGCGTGCAGCACAATGTTCGAAAGCTCTTTGTCTTGCGCCGCCTCGATCAATGCGGTCATCAGTTTTTTACCCAGGCCGGTTGCTCGCGCGTCGGCCAGAACAGCTACTCGTCCGATAAGGCCACCGTCGAGTAGGCGACCACAACCTAGGGCAAGACCTGCGCTGTTCAGTGCCAGAACGTGATAAGCCGCGATGTCGTCAGCGTCAAACTCGAGTTCCTCAGGAATGCGCTGTTCGTCGACAAAAACGGTTTGGCGAATGCGGCGCAACTCACGTTCGTGGCTTTGCCAGGTCACTGGAATTACATGAACATCCAGCATGCAGCTAGTCGAGTTTGATTTTGGCGAGTTGGACGGCGTCACCAAGGTAGGTCGCAGGCGTCAAGCCGGCCAATTCTGCGTGGGCAACGTCTGGTAAATTCAGCTGCAGCAGAATGTCGGCGTAGGTATGTTCGTCGAGCTGTCGACCCCGGGTTGCCGCTTTGAGCGCTTCGTAGGGCTCGGCCATGCCGTGTTTTCGCATGACGGTCTGTACGGCTTCACCCAGAACTTCCCAGCTGTTGTTGAGGTCAGCGCTCAACGCCTCTCGAGCGAGTTCTAACTTGCCGATACCTCGCAGGCAGGAGCGCCAAGCCAGCAGGCTATGGGCGAGCGCGCTACCCACAGAGCGCAACACCGTGGAATCTGACAGGTCTCGCTGCCAGCGCGACACAGGCAGTTTTGTCGCTAAGTGATCGAGCTGTGCGTTAGCAAGCCCGAGGTTGCCTTCGGAGTTTTCGAAATCGATGGGATTGACCTTATGCGGCATGGTCGACGAACCGGTTTCCCCTTCGACCTGGCGTTGTTTGAAGTAGCCGATGGAGATATAGCTCCATATGTCGCGATTGAAATCGAGCAATATCTGGTTGAACCGCATTAGCGCGTGGAAATACTCGGCCAGATAGTCGTGGGGTTCGATCTGGGTTGTGTAGGGGTTGTGAGTTAACCCAAGACTCGTCACGAAGCGCTCGGTTAGTGCTTGCCAGTCGACGTTTGGATAGGCCACGCGGTGGGCGTTGTAGTTGCCAACGGCACCATTGAACTTGCCCAGTGGGGTCACGCTGTCGAAGTGGTCGCTCTGGCGTTTGAGCCTTGCTACTACGTTTGCGAGTTCTTTGCCCATGGTGGTTGGCGAGGCGGCCTGGCCATGGGTGCGCGAGAGCATGGCTACGTCAGCAAATTCGTGGGCCAGCGCCGCTATCGCGCCAATCACTTCCTGCATGGAATGTGCGAGTGTGTTGTCGCGCGCGGCCTTCACCATCAAGGCATAGGCCATGTTGTTGATGTCTTCGGAGGTGCAGCAGAAATGCACAAATTCAAGGTGTGTCTTTAACGCCGGGCGCTCTGCAAGTTTTGCCTTCACAAAGTATTCGACAGCTTTCACATCGTGATTGGTCTTGGCTTCAAAGGCCTTTATTTGTTGCGCATCTTCGAGATCAAAACCACTGATCGTTGCGCGCAGATAACTCAGATCGTCTGCAGCAAGACTGGGGAGTTCGGCAATGGCCTCGTTCTCGCTGAGTGCGATAAACCATTCGATTTCCACCAGTACTCGGTATTTCAGCAGGCCAAATTCGCTGGTGTCACCGGCCAGAGCCGACACCTGCTTGCGATAGCGACCATCGATAGCGCTGATGGCGGTGAGTGGGCTTAAAAGGGAGAGATCAGTATCAGTCACTGGGGTTACCTGGTTGGGCGATGAGTTGGGTGGTTTGCCACATGCGGCGCCGGTTGATGAGCAGATGCCAGCGTCGGCCGCCAAGTTGGTGCCATAGCCAAGCAAAGCGCACGCCCATTAGCAGCAGGCCGCGAATCTTACTGGCAATATCTCGGCGTTGCAGAATATTTGGATTGCCGTTGATTTGAACGCGCCGATTAAGCGAGCCCAGTGTGTCCACATAAATGTCAGCGAGGTCGTCCCAGGGCATGTCGTAACTGCTAAAGCCCGGTATTGTCGTGTCGCTGCTCTGTAGTGCCGCAATGCCGTTTGCCAGTCGGGTTGTGGCCGCTTCACTCTTGCGTAAACGGCTAGTGGCGTCCAATACAGCAAGGGTGTATCGCAGGGTTTGAATTTGTTGCTCATCTGGACGATGCAGCATCGCGGTTGTGCAGCGTAAACCAAGACTGAAATCACCCGCACTCATCAGCGCTGTTACGCTCTCAGGGTCTTGATCCAGCAGGGCCTTATAGAGCGCTATGCTGGCGTCTTCGTCTAGCGCCTTACCGCTGGCAACGGTTTGAACACATCGACAGGCCTGGGCGATACCCGCCAAAGCCCAGCATTGGTCTTGCAGGCTATTCGCCATTGGCTTGTCCGTTGTGCTGGTTGTTGCCGCAAGCGGCGATTCGTCCGCCACCCAGGCACACTTCGCCGTCGTACAGGCAGGCGTACTGGCCGGGGGCAACAGCGCGTTGAGCCGTGGCAAACGAGAGTCGATAACCGCCATCAGCCGCGGGATGCACGGTAACGGCTTGGTCGGGTTGGCGATAGCGTACTTTAGCGTTGGCGGTGAACGGTAGAGTGGGCGTGTCGACAAGCCAGTTAAAGCTTGAGCAGCGCAACCAACTGCTCTCGAGAGCGGTCGCGCGCTGAGTGACCGTGAGCGTGTTGGCCGAGCGGTTTTTGTGCATGACGTACCAGGCCGCCTCGCTACCGGTTCGGCGTCCGCCAATTCCGAGTCCCTGACGCTGACCAATGGTGTAGTAGGGCGTACCGCGATGTTCGCCAAGCGTGCGACCGGCCTCGTCCACAATAGGGCCGGGGGCCTCTGGTAAATAACTCGATAGAAAATCAGCAAAACGTCGTTCGCCAATAAAGCAGATTCCAGTGCTGTCCTTTTTTGCATGGTTATCTAGGCCCAGTTCACGCGCTTGGGCCCGCACTTCGGTCTTCTCTATTTCTCCGAGCGGGAACAGGCAGCGCCGCAATCGCTCAATGGGCACGTCCTGCAGAAAATACGACTGGTCTTTTTTGTTGTCGACCGCTTTTAATAGCTTGCCGTCGTGCACGCGGGCGTAGTGTCCGGTTGCAATGTAGTCAGCGCCAAGGCGTTCAGCGTAATCTGCGAACTGTTTGAACTTAATCTCCCGGTTGCACAGCACGTCAGGATTTGGCGTAAAGCCGGCGGCGTACTCAGCGAGAAACTCTTCAAACACCTGGTCCCAGTACTCGGCGGCAAAGTTGGCGCTGTGCAATTCAATGCCGAGCTTGGCTGCGACTGACTTTGCGTCTTCAAAGTCAGCGATGGCGGTGCAGTATTGTGTGCCGTCGTCCTCGTCCCAGTTTTTCATAAACAAACCGGTGACCTTGTAGCCGGCGTCCAGCAGCCGTGCACCGGCAACGGAAGAGTCGACGCCGCCGGACATGCCGAGTACAACCTTTGCGCCTCGACCCACGGGGGGGCTGTTTGAGGAGATTTTGGTGGTGTCTGTCATCACAGGTGTGGTCATGGGGTGCAGTTTAGTGGGCTGGTAGAGAAATAGCAGGGGTTTTCAGGCGATAATACCCGCTTAAGTTATTTTACCGGGCGTTAACAGCGCCCGCAGTGGTGCTTCGAGATGAACGAGTTCACCCACCTCAATCAAGAGGGTGAGGCCAACATGGTAGATGTGGCTGATAAGCCAGTCACCGACCGTACTGCCCGTGCTGAGGCGTGGCTGCATATGGCCCCTGAGACGTTGGTCGCGTTGACCCAACAAAGCCTCGCTAAGGGCGATGTGCTGGCTGTTGCGCGTATTGCCGGAATTCAGGCTGCCAAGCAGACCTCAACTCTCATCCCGCTGTGCCACCCTTTAGCTCTGTCTAAGGTGCAGGTGGATTTTGTGCTGGAGCCACCGCAACGGCTGCACATCACTACGCTGTGTCGAGTGTCTGGCACCACGGGCGTTGAAATGGAAGCGTTGACCGCGGCGAGTGTTGCTGCGCTCACGGTGTATGACATGTGTAAAGCGATTGATCGCGCGATGGTGATTGAGACCGTTCAGTTGGTCGAAAAAACCGGCGGGCAGCGCGGCTCGTTTCTGCGGGAGCGCGATGTGTCTGCTGATGTGGCCCAGTCGGTCGGGTCACAGACATGAATGTGCGCGTGCTATTTTTTGCCTCATTGCGCGAGGCAATGGGGGTCGAGTCGCTGGCGGTGTCGTTGACAGAAGGTACTGTCGCCGAGCTGCGCACAGTACTTCATGACCAGCAAGGTGATCAGTGTGATGTGCTTTGGGCCGACAATGTGAGAGTAGCCCGTAATCAGAAATTGCTGGAGGCATTGTCGCTTGACGCCTTAGTGCTTGTCGATGGCGATGAGCTGGCGTTTCTACCGCCGGTAACAGGGGGATAGACGTGACGGCATTGGCGACAGTACTGGTCAAGCCCATCATCGAGGTCAGCGAGGCCGACTACGACCTGGGTGCTGCCTGGACAAACCTGCAGAGCGCCGTGGGTCTTGGCGTTGGCGCCATGGCCGGTTTTTCCGGGCTGGTTCGCTCAACAACCGCAACCGATGCCGGTGGCAGTGTGGTGGATGAGCCGGTTAAAGCGTTGGTGCTTGAGCACTATCCGGGAATGACCGAAGCCAGCATGGTGGCCATTGTTGCCAAGGCTGCTGAGCGGTGGGAGCTATTGGGCGTGCATGTTGTGCACCGTGTTGGACGTTTTGTACCGGGCGATCAGATCGTGATGGTGCTGGTTGCAGCTGGCCATCGAGCAGAGGCATTTGCCGCCTGCGAGTACATTATGGACTACCTGAAAACCGATGCGGTTCTGTGGAAGCGTGAAGATTATTTGCGCGATGACAAACAGGCGGTGGTTGCGTCAGGCGAGAGTGCCCGTTGGTTGCACTCGGCGGATGAAGATAAAGCTCGCCGTGCAGGGTGGGAAGAGGATTAGAGGCGGGGGTGTTGAAGGCGGGGGTCAGAATTAATTCTGACCCCTTTTTTTGATCAGGCGTTAGCCAGGATCTTGTTTAGCGTTTCACTCGGCCGCATAGCTGCATCCAGCTTGTCGCTATCGGGATGGTAGTAACCGCCCATATCAACGGCTGCGCCTTGAATGGTTACCAGCTCACTGATGATCTTGTCGTGATTATCATTCAGCGCTTTGGCCATTGGCGCAAAACGTTCTTTCAAAACTGCATCTTCACTCTGTTCTGCGAGTGCTTCAGCCCAGTACGTTGCAAGGTAGTAGTGGCTTGCGCGGTTATCGGGTTCGCCGGTTTTGCGCGAGGGCGACTTATTATTGGCGAGCAGTTTTTCGGTCGCGCTATCCAGTGCCGCAGCCAACAGCTTGGCCTGGGTGTTGCCGTTCTTTTCGGCAACGTCTTCCAGCGATACCGTCAGAGCTAGAAATTCACCGAGTGAATCCCAGCGCAGATGATTTTCCGCTTCGAATTGCTGCACATGCTTCGGTGCTGAGCCGCCAGCTCCAGTCTCGTAGAGGCCACCGCCCTTCATGAGGGGGACAATCGAGTACATTTTGGCGCTGGTGCCTAGTTCCAGAATCGGGAACAGGTCGGTCAGGTAGTCGCGCAACACATTACCGGTAACCGAAATTGTGTCCTCACCGTGGCGCAGTCGCTCCATGGTATGACGCACCGCAGTGTCCGGGCTCATAATCTGGATATCGAGACCGTCGGTATCATGGCTTTTAAGGCCGGCTTCTACCTTGGCAATGATCTGCTCGTCGTGACCGCGGTATTTGTCGAGCCAGAACACGGCTGGGATGCCTGAGGTGCGGCTGCGACGCACGGCGAGCGCAACCCAGTCAGTAATTGCGGCGTCTTTGGTTTGGCTCATGCGCCAAATGTCACCCTGCTCAACGTCTGCGTGCTCGAGCAGTACGTTGCCGGCTTCATCAATGACGCGCATGGTGCCGTTGGCGGGCAGCTCAAAGGTTTTGTCGTGTGAGCCGTATTCCTCAGCCTTTTTTGCCATCAGGCCAACGTTCTGGGCGGTGCCCATTGTGGTTGGGTCAAAGGCGTCGTGGTGTTTGCAGAAGTTGATGACTTCCTGATAAAGCGTTGCGTAACAGCTATCAGGAATGATCGCCTTGGTGTCTTTCAGGTTACCGTCGGCTGTCCACATCTGCCCGCTGCTACGGACCATGGCGGGCATGGACGCATCAACAATAATGTCGCTGGGTACGTGCAGGTTGGTGATGCCTTTGTCGGAATCGACCATGGCCAGCCCTGGGCGGCGTTCGTGGCAGGCGCGTAGATCGGCTTCGATTTCATTGCGCAGTGAGAACGACAGTGTTTTCACCTTGTCGTAAATGCTCGCAAGACCAAGATTGGGGTTGACGCCCAACTCTTCAAAAGTTGCCGCGTGCTTATCGAAGGCATCTTTGTAGTAGACGTTTACAGCGTGGCCAAAGATGATCGGATCAGAGATCTTCATCATGGTCGCTTTCAGGTGTAACGATGCGAGCAAGCCGGCGCGGCGTGCGCCTTCAAGTTCTTCGTCGAGGAACTCGCGGAGTGCGTTAACACTCATGAAGCTTGCGTCGATCACTTCGCCTTCAAGCACTGGCACTGCATCTTTCAGTACGGTAACTGTGCCATCGGCCTGTGTGTGCTCAATGCGGAGGTTACCGGCTTTGGAAACAACCGTTGATACTTCGCTGTGATAAAAATCACCGCTACGCATGTGCGCGACGTGGGTGCTGGAAGACTGGCTCCATTTCCCCATTGGGTGGGGGTAGTTCTTGGCGAAGCGTTTCACGGACTCTGGAGCGCGGCGATCGGAATTGCCTTCGCGCAGTACCGGGTTTACCGAGCTGCCAAGCACTTTGGCGTAACGGGCGCGGATTTCATGTTCGGCGTCTGTTGCGGGGTCTTGTGGAAAGTCAGGCAGGGTGTAACCCTGGCTGCGGAGCTCTTCGATGGCTTCTTCAAGCTGGGGTACCGAGGCGCTGATGTTAGGGAGCTTGATGATGTTAGCGCCTGGATCTGCGGTGAGTGCGCCCAGTTCTGCCAGTGAATCAGGAACCCGCTGCTCTTCGGTCAAGCCCTCGGGGAAATTTGCCAGAATGCGTGCTGCTAGAGAAATATCGCTGAGAACAACCTCAACGTCAGCGGCCTGGGTAAAGGTTTTGATGAAGGGTAAAAAAGAGTGAGTAGCAAGTGCTGGTGCTTCATCGGTGTAGGTGTAAACAATCCTGGATTTCGTCAAGGTCTGGTGCTCAATAGGTTAGGTGCATAGCTTGGTTTTAGGCGCGAGAGTATACCTGCAAATGGCGCTCAAACGCAGGGCGGTGAGTGTGAAGTCGCCATCATGTCCATTCAACCTCCCGACTGTCGCCGACGTTTAGTGAGTCTAGTTCAACGTGGCCGATGCGGGTTCGAATGAGGCGCAACACCGGATGTCCGAGCCTGGCACATAGTCGTCGGACAATTCGATTCCGGCCACTGGTAAGTGTCAGCGCAAACCAGCGCGAACTCTGATTTCGATGGTCTGGTAGGTTGCCCGGGTGGGGGCCAAAGCCCGCTATGCGCGCAGCTTCACTGGCGGTATTCAAGGCTTTGGCGGATACGGCCGCTGCGTGCCCGTCCGCGAGTTCAATGCCACTGCTAAGCGACTCGCACAGGTGCTTGCTCACCTGCTCGTTAAACTCAGCGCCGGCTGGCTTCTCGAGTTGTACCCAATATTCCTTGGTGGTGTTGGCGCTTGGATGACTGATCTGATGTTGCAGTGCACCGTTATCGGTCAGCAATAGCAGGCCTTCGGAATTCCGATCTAGGCGTCCGGCGGGGTAGACGTCGGGCTGCGTAACGTAGTCCGCCAGGGTTTCTCCCGGGGCGGCATCGGACGCAGAAAACTGGCACAACACCCCAAAAGGCTTGTGAAGCGCGATTAGCACGAGATAGGTCTCCTAGGTCTCCTAGGTCTCAAGGGTACAGGAGGCAGTTAACGACAGGAGTGCCCACACCCCTGTCAGCAGCCCGTACTGATTTACCCGACTTCGACTTCCGCTTCAACTTCCGCTTCAATTTGGCGCTTGGTGGGCGCCGCAGCGTTGTCTGCTGCTAGGGTGCCGTTGCTGCTTGAGCTGGTAGCCGGAATGGGCACGTCGTGCATAGGGTTGAGGTGTAGATTGTCTTCGGGCTCGGATTCTGCCGCGGCTGGCCCTTGGCCTTCAGCGTAGCGAATATTCACAGCATGCAGGCCTTTTGGTCCTTCCTGCACATCGTATTGGATTTCCTGACCGGCTTTCAGCGATTTATAGCCGTCCATCTGGATCGATGAATAGTGAATAAATAGATCGTCGTTAGTTTCTTGGGCCAGTACAAAGCCATACCCTTTGGCGTTGTTGAACCACTTTACCGTTCCCGTTGCCATATTTGGCGCCCCCGCTTGTTGACTGCTTGTGAACACGTGTTTTTGGAGTCGCCGTTCAACGAGGACTGCCAAGTCGTGTTTCTCTATCTGCTCACTAGTCGCTGCTCTCCCAGAATCGAGGTCGATGCGAGCATCAGGCCTTGAAACGTCTCGTCAAAGTCCCCACAACTTAGAGCGAGCGGTGTGTTGCAACGCTCGATTTAGAGCGTGTGTTGGGCTAATTGGTGTAACTTTTAGTCCAACACGAATGTTAATTAACATACCAGTGCTTGAATTTCCAACGATTTTCGGTTCAGCCTCACCTTTAGTGAACCAAATCGGTGCAGTTCTAGCTCGATTTAAGCAGGTGTCGATGCAGTATCAAGCACCACGAGTGCCACGACTTCTCACAATGAGCAGGCTATCATTGACGTGTTTCTTATGACTTTAATGACGCGGTTTACAGTTACTTGATGCGGCATAAACTACTCTTAAACTACGCGCTGTTTGCTCCCGATAGGGTGCTCAGTGCCAACGGCTATCCTCACGACCGTCAAAAGTATGGCGTGCGCATAGAAAATGAAGATATAGAAAATGAAGAAAATGACGATAGGCGTCTGCAGAGGTTGCAGGCGCCTGGTTTGTCCCCCGGAATAAGGGGGCGATTGGGGCCGGATGCCCCCGACGAGCCAGATGGGCAAGACGCCGAGGGTGATGTACTGACAGCACCCGCGGAGCCGAAACTCAAAAAGCCGCCGATGTACAAAGTGCTCATTCTGAATGATGACTTCACACCGATGGAATTTGTGGTGCACATTTTAGAGAGCTTTTTTGTGCTGTCGCGAGAGAAAGCCACGCAGATCATGCTGTCGATTCACACGACCGGCAGCGGTGTTGCGGGCATTTTCCCGCGGGACATCGCTGAAACGAAGTCTGAGCAGGTGAATCAATATGCTCAGGAAAATAACCACCCGTTAATGTCGACGGTGGAGATGACGGACTAACTTTATGCTAAGCAAAGAGCTCGAGCTCACGCTAAATCTGGCTTTCAAAGAAGCGCGGGCCAAGCGTCACGAATTTATGACAGTGGAGCATTTGCTGCTCGCATTGCTAGATAACGACGAAGCGGTTGATGTGCTGCGCAAGGTTGGCGCTGACCTCGACCGCCTGCGTCAGGATCTGATGTCCTATATCGACAGCACCACGCCGCTGTTGCCTGCGGGTGACGCGGATCGCGATACACAGCCCACTCTGGGCTTTCAGCGCGTGCTGCAACGCGCAGTGTTCCACGTGCAATCTTCTGGTCGAAAGGAGGTCACGGGCGCGAATGTACTTGTGGCGATCTTCAGTGAGCAAGAAAGTCAGTCAGTACACTTGCTTAAACAGCAGAATATTGCGCGGATTGACGTGGTGAACTACATCGCCCACGGCATTTCCAAGGTGTTTGGCGACTCTGACCCGGCCGATGCCGGATCGGTGGAGAGCGAAGATGAGCAGGCCCAAGGTGAAGGGGCGCAGCAGAACGCTCTGGAGCAATTTGCCTCCAATCTCAACGAACAGGCAGAAGCCGGCAGAATCGATCCGCTGATCGGGCGCGGTCCAGAACTTGAGCGTGTGGTTCAGGTTCTTTCCCGGCGCCGCAAGAACAATCCGCTGTTGGTGGGTGAGTCTGGCGTGGGTAAAACCGCGATTGCCGAAGGTTTGGCGAAGCGAATTGTTGACGGTGACGTGCCCGATGTTGTGGCGGATAGCACTGTTTATTCGCTGGATCTCGGTGCGCTGCTCGCGGGAACCAAATACCGCGGTGATTTTGAAAAACGCTTCAAGATGTTGCTGGGTGAGCTAAAGAAAGAAGACAACGCGATTCTGTTCATCGATGAGATCCACACCATTATAGGCGCGGGTGCAGCCTCTGGTGGCGTGATGGACGCATCGAACCTGCTTAAGCCGCTGCTGACTACAGGTGAGTTGCGTTGCATGGGATCGACGACCTACCAAGAATATCGAGGCATCTTCGAGAAAGATCGGGCGCTGTCGCGGCGTTTCCTGAAAATTGACGTCTCCGAGCCCGATGTCGACGACACCTATTTGATTCTCAAAGGTCTGAAGTCGCGCTACGAAGAGCATTACGGCCTGCGCTACACCGACAAGGCGTTGCGCTCGGCGGCAACGCTTGCTGATCGATACATTACCGACCGTTTTATGCCTGATAAGGCCATCGATGTGATTGACGAGGCGGGCGCTGCGCAGCGATTGATTCCAGAGAGCAAGCGCAAGAAGAGCATTGGCGCCACAGATATTGAACAGGTTGTGGCGAAAATCGCCCGCATTCCATCCGCTCGCGTCACGGTTTCTGACAAGGAAGCCCTCCGCGATCTCGATAGCAAGCTGAAGATGGTTGTGTTTGGTCAGGATGAGGCCATTGACACGCTGAGTTCTGCGATCAAGCTGTCACGAGCCGGCCTGAAAGACATGGAACGGCCTATCGGTTCATTCCTCTTTGCCGGTCCTACTGGTGTGGGCAAAACTGAAGTCAGCAAACAGCTCGCCACCATCATGGGTGTGGAATTGCTGCGCTACGACATGTCTGAGTACATGGAGCGGCACACGGTCTCTCGGCTCATCGGCGCCCCTCCGGGTTATGTTGGTTTCGATCAAGGCGGGCTACTCACTGAGGCAGTGACTAAGCATCCGCACTCAATCGTACTGCTTGATGAAATCGAAAAGGCGCATCCTGAAGTGTTCAACCTGCTGTTGCAGGTAATGGATCATGGCACGCTCACAGACAACAATGGCCGGAAGGCCGACTTCCGTAATGTCGTGCTCATAATGACCACTAATGCCGGTGCCCAGGACATGAGTCGCGCATCGATTGGTTTTACCGAGCAAGACAATCGTACCGACGGTATGGAGGCGATAAAGAAGTTGTTTACGCCTGAATTCCGCAACCGACTCGACAGCGTGGTGCAATTCAACCCACTTAATGAGCAGGTTATCGAAATTGTTGTCGACAAGTTCTTGACTGAGCTGCAGGCCCAGTTAGACGACAAGAAGGTGCAGATAGAGGTTGATCAGGCCGCGCGGGCTTGGCTTGCTGAGGAAGGCTACGACGAGAAGATGGGCGCGCGCCCCATGCAGCGACTGATTCAGGAAAAGATCAAGCGTGGTATTGCGGAAGACCTGTTGTTTGGCTCGTTGTCAGACGGCGGCGGTATCGTGAAAGTCAGTGTCGACAAAGATGGCCTTACGATTTCGGTAGAAGGCGCCAAAGCACCATCTGCTGAGAAAGCAGAGGATCAAGCCTAAGGGGTTATTGCATGATGGCCAGCCCGGCCGGGCTGGCGTGCGGAAGTCTACTTTCTAAAAGTAATTCGACCTTTCGACAGGTCGTAAGGCGTGAGTTCCACCTTAACTTTGTCGCCAGTTAGAATTCTGATGTAATTCTTGCGCATTTTGCCCGAGATATGGGCCGTGACAGTGTGGCCGTTTTCCAGCTCAACACGAAACATGGTGTTAGGCAGCGTGTCGACCACGGTGCCTTCCATTTCAATCTGTTCTTCTTTCGCCATCCAGCGATGTCTCTCCACTAAAGCAGGTGGCGGAGTCTGGACTAACGCGGCGTGTGAGGCAAACGCAGCCCTAAAAACCTATCGCAGCGTTATCCAGCGCTCATTCACCAGCAGCTCTAATGGACGATATTCCGTCTTGTAGCTCATCTTCTGGCAATCCTTGATCCAGTAGCCCAGATACAGATACTCCAGACCCATTTCTACGCACAGTTCAATCTCCTGCAATATCGAGAACACGCCAAGGCTGCGATCGTCCATATCGGGGTCGAAAAAGGTATAGATGGCCGAAAAGCCATGGGCTTGATGGTCAAGCGCGCCGACCGCGACAAGCTTGCCGTTGAGGTAGCTGCAGAGAAACTCGGTGCGGGCCCAGGGGCTGAGCAGGAAGCTTCGAAACTGGTCTGCGTTGGCCGGGTACATGTCGCCATCGCGATGGCGTTCGGAGATATAGCGCTCGTACAAGTCGAAGTATTTAGGCTGAAAGCTGGCAGGTTCCAGTACGACCTTCAAATCGCGGTTTTTTATGAGGGTGCGGCGATGCCGGCGGCGCATCTCAAAGGTGTCGACGGGGATGCGAACGGGGACACAGGCGGAACAACCCTGACAGTGGGGACGGTATAGGTGAGCCCCGCTGCGACGAAAGCCGAGGTCCGTCAGGTCGCTGTAGAGGATTTCGGACACGGATTCCCGGGGGTCGAGAAACAGCGTTGTGGCCTCGCGGCCATCCAGGTAGCTGCAGGGGTGCGCGGGGGTAATAAAAAACTGATGCTTGCGCAGGTGGTCGCGACCCGGTTTATCCATGAGCAGCAGTCTCGCAGTTTGTGCCAGCTGCAACCACACCTGTTGTGGCCGGTGCGCTCCAGGAGCCCTGGCGGGTCGCTGTGAGGTCATTTTCAGCCAGGCACTGCAGAAACTGCGCGCGTGACATTTCATGCACACCCAATGTGGCTAGGTGGTCGTTCATCATTTGGCAATCGAGCAGATCGAAGTTCCAGCTTCCCAGTGCCTCGCAGAGCGCCGCAAAGGCGCACTTGGAGGCGTCCCGGGCATGGGCGAACATCGACTCGCCAAAAAACAGAGAGCCCAGAGAGACGCCGTACAGGCCGCCCACAAGCTGGTTGTCTTGCCAGGCCTCAACGCTGTGGGCAAAACCGGCGTCAAACAGCTCTGTATAGGCCTCGCGCATATTGGCTGTGATCCAGGTGCCGGCCTGACCGTGGCGAGGCGTGGCTGCGCAGGCCGCAATAACGGCGGGAAAAGCGCTGTCGAAGCGGATTTCGAAGGGCGCTTGGCGCAGGACCTTTTTCAGGCTGCGGCGCGGCGTGAAGGTTTTTGGGTCAAGTACGCCTCGTGGGTCGGGGCACCACCAAAGAATGTTGTCGTCATCGGAGTTGAACCAAGGGAATATGCCGTTCGCATAGGCGGCGAGCAAGCGTGACGGGTGTAGGTCGCCGCCCACCGCCAGCAGCCCGTCAGCGTCCAGCGCTGTCTCGCGCGGATCAGGGAAGCCAAAATCTTGTGCCAGCAAACGTGCCGGTAGTTGGGGCAGGGTCAAACGCTGTGGTCCGGCAGGTTACTACTGGGACCGAGCATAGCCAAGTTTCAATCCAGCGCCTAGTTAGCGAATGTAAGGCGGTTTAAGTAAGGGCACTAAGAGACTGAAAAGGTTAAATTTTCTGCTAGGTTTTCTGTTTTACAGTGGTACACTTATCGGCTTAACAACCACTTAATAGCAGGAACGCGATGACCGCAGGTGCATCAAGCGACATGCCTAATTCTACCGTCGGACTGGCAGGTGCTGTGCCGTTGCGTGAGGTTGGGGTTGTGGTACTGACCGGCATGGCCGTGTTTGTGCTTCTAGCGGTGATGTCTTACTCGCCCTTCGACTCCGCATGGACCTATACCTCATCACACACCGAAGTGCGGAATATGGTGGGTCGCAGCGGGGCTTTTGCTGCGGATATTTTGCTCTATTTGCTGGGCCGCATTGCTTACGTCATACCGCTGGTTCTTGTTCTGTTTGGCGTTCGTCTGCTACTCCGTCGGGGCGAAGGCTGGGCCTGGGAGCGCGCTGTACTGCGCGTCGCGGGCGCCTTGGTTGGCCTGTGTTGTTTGTCGACCTTGCTTGCGTTGCACTGGCCGTCAGGCAATTTGCCTGCAGGCGTAGGCGGGGTTATTGGTACCGCGCTGTCCGATGTTGGCATGCCACTGTTTCACTGGGTTGGACTGACGCTATTGCTGGTTACCGTGCTGATGGTTGCCGCCCAAGCCACCTTTGGGTTTTCCTGGCTAGCGGTTATCGAGCAGGTTGGACGGTCGGTGGTGGCGGTCTGTATGGCGGTCATCGCGATGGTCGAGCGAGGGCGTGAACGCTATGGCCTCTGGCGAGATTCGCGCGCGGCGCGTGTGGAGGCCATCGAGGAGCGCGGCCGGATTCGCGAACAAGAGCGTATTGCCAATAGCGTACCTGGCGGCAGCGGTTTTCAAGGCGGCAAGGCAAAGGGCGCGGCTGCGGCTGCAGTCGTTGGGCGAGAGCCTGCACCGGTATCGCAACCGCCAGCGCCTACTCCCAATGTTGCGCCCAAAGTAATTCCTAAAGTTCAAACAGCGCCTGCGGCACAGGTTCCGCAGCCGCGATTAGGTGGTGAGAAGCAAGGCAAGTTGTTTCCTGGCAAGCCAAAAGGCGAGCTGCCTGGGCTTGAGTTGTTGGATGAGTCTGACAACGATCCGTCGTTAGGACGTTCAGAGGAGTCGTTACAAACCATGGCGCGACTGCTTGAGATGCGCCTGAAAGACTTCAATATTGATGGCGAAGTGGTCGGTATTTTACCGGGACCAGTGGTCACCCGTTTTGAGTTGCAGCCGGCACCCGGGGTGAAAGTTTCGAAAATCACCGCGCTGGTAAAAGATTTAGCTCGCTCCCTTGCCGTTGTTGGTGTGCGCGTGGTTGAAGTGATCCCAGGCAAATCGGTTGTGGGTATTGAGATACCCAACGAACATCGCGAAATGGTGCGCCTGAAAGAGCTGTTGGTTGCCGACAACTATCAAAACGCAGCCTCACCGCTAACGCTTGCGCTGGGTAAGGATATCGCCGGCAACCCAGTGGTTGCTGATATCACCAAAATGCCGCATTTGCTCGTGGCAGGCACAACCGGTTCGGGTAAATCGGTTGGTGTTAACTCGATGCTGTTGAGCATCCTCTACAAGGCTCGGCCAGAAGAAGTTCGCTTGATTCTGGTTGACCCGAAAATGTTGGAGTTGTCGATCTATGAAGGCATTCCGCATCTGCTGACGCCAGTTGTTACCGATATGCGTGATGCAGCCCAAGCGTTGAATTGGTGTGTGGCGGAAATGGAGCGGCGTTACCGTTTGATGGCAGCACTTGGTGTGCGCAACCTTGCCGGGTACAACGAGCGGGTCACCACTGAAGATATTCCTGATCCGTTGTGGTCTACGGAGAGCCTTGAGCCTGCCCCGAACCTCGAACGGCTGCCGTTTATTGTGGTGGTGATCGACGAATTTGCCGACATGATGATGATTGTTGGCAAAAAGGTCGAAACGCTAATCGCGCGAATTGCCCAGAAGGCGCGTGCGGCTGGTATTCATCTGGTGCTGGCTACCCAACGACCGTCAGTAGACGTAATCACGGGTTTGATAAAAGCCAATATTCCAACGCGAATCGCTTTTCAGGTGTCCTCAAAAATTGATTCCCGGACCATTCTTGATCAAGGCGGTGCTGAACAGCTGCTGGGTAACGGCGACATGCTGTTCTTGCCGCCAGGCACAGCGGTACCAAACAGAGTGCACGGTGCCTTCGTTTCTGACGACGAGGTGCATCGACTGGTCAGCGATTGGAAGATGCGCGGCGCGCCTGATTATAAGCCAGAGGTATTAACCGGTGGCGACGATGAACCTTTTCTGCAGCTGGAGTCCAATGGAGATACAGAACAGGAAGACGAGCTGTATGACGAGGCGGTAGCCTTTGTGCTTGAGTCTCGCAGAGCCTCTACATCGTCAGTACAGCGTAAGCTTAGGGTCGGTTACAATCGCGCTGCCAGGCTCATTGATGCGATGGAAGTCGCGGGCATTATCAGTGCAATGAATTCAAACGGTAGTCGTGAAATATTGGTTCCAAATCATCGTGAATAAGTTCTCGGGCCTGCTCGACCTAAGGCGGTTCGTTCGACTGACGATCGCGCTGTTCACCCTGGTGGGCTCATTGTTGGGTTCAGCGGCGGTTCATGCCGACCTGCAATCAGTGCTGGCAGAAATGAAGAGTTATTCGGCCACCTTTACCCAGACCATTATGGGTGGGCGTAATCAAGTGTTGCAGCAGAGTGCTGGGCAGGTGCGTATCAGCACGCCAAGTCGATTCAAATGGGTGGTGAACGATCCGTATCCGCAAACGCTGGTTACCGTTGAAGACAAGCTTTACCTGTATGACCCGGATCTAGAGCAACTTACCATCGAGCCGCTCGAGGCGGCCATCGCCGGGACGCCTGCGCTAATTTTAACCGGTGGCGTGAAAGATCTTTCGGAGATGTTTGAGATCTCAGAGTTTCACGATGGCGATAACCAGGCTTACAGCCTCTACCCCAAAGCTGACGATGCTCTGTTTTCGCAAATTCGGTTGAGGTTTGACCGTGAGCGCCGGTTGAGCCATCTCGAAATCGAAGATCACCTTGGGCAGCTGACTCAGGTTGCGTTTGACGACGTGGCACAAAATGAGCTTGTTGCTCCGGCTGAGTTTACCTTTGAGGTGCCAGAGGGTACTGAGGTTGTGGGCGAGCTTTAGGCGGCCTGCACTGAGGTATCATCCCCTCATGCCCTCTAACGACCTTTTCTCCGCTGACGAATCTGGCGCGCCTGCGGACGCGACCTTAAGCGCTCCGCTGGCTGCTCGTATGCGGCCGGTTAGCCTTGCTGAATTTGCCGGCCAACAACATCTGCTGGCCGAAGGTAAGCCATTGGGCGATCTTGCCCGGGCCGGCCGTATTCATTCCATGCTGCTGTGGGGGCCGCCAGGAGTGGGTAAGACGACTTTGGCTAAGTTGCTAGCAGAAGCTTCTGGCTGTCATTTTATAGCGCTGTCGGCGGTATTGGCGGGTATCAAAGATGTTCGTGCGGCTATTGTCGAAGCTGAGATGTACGCCAGTCGCGGGCGTTCAACCGTGCTGTTTGTTGACGAGGTGCACCGCTTCAACAAAGCCCAGCAGGATGGCTTTTTACCCCATGTAGAGCGCGGTACGGTGACGTTCATTGGTGCGACGACGGAAAATCCGTCGTTTGAGGTTAACCAGGCGTTGCTGTCCCGGGCCCGGGTGTACGTCTTGAAATCATTGGCTGCTGATGATTTGAGCGGCATTATTGATCGGGCCTTAGCGGGCTATTTGCCTGAGGTTGAACTCGCGGCAGAGGCGCGTGAGGCGCTGTTGGCCGTGGCCGATGGTGATGGGCGACGGTTGCTTAACCTGCTTGAAATTGCAGCCCAGCTTGGCCATGACAGCAAAATTGATGTGGCGACAGTCTCTGCCGCCAGCGGCGAGCGGCAACGCCGCTTCGACAAGGGTGGCGATGCCTTCTACGATCAGATCTCAGCGCTCCACAAAGCCGTTCGAGGCAGTGCGCCAGATGCGGCGTTGTATTGGCTGTGTCGTATGCTCGATGGCGGCTGCGACCCGCTCTACATTGCCCGTCGATTGGTGCGAATGGCGACCGAAGACATCGGCAATGCGGATCCGCGTGCCTTGCAGTTGGCAATGACCGCCTGGGATTCCTATTCGCGACTGGGCTCACCCGAGGGCGAGCTGGCACTGGCGCAAACCGTGCTTTATTTGGCATCGGTACCCAAAAGCAACGCAGCCTATGCCGCCTTTGGTGCGGCTATGGCGGAAGTCAAAGCGGGCGCATCGTTGCCGGTTCCTGCCCATTTACGCAATGCGCCGACCGACCTGATGAAAGAGATTGGCAATGGCGAAGGTTATCGTTACGCCCACGATGAGCCAGAGGCCTACGCGGCCGGCGAACGGTATTTCCCGGATGAACTGGGTGAGCGCAGCTATTATCAACCCAGAGATGCCGGTCTTGAGCGCAAAATTGGTCAGAGATTGGCTAAACTACGCGCCCTTGATAACGACGTATGGAAAAAAGCGACATGAGCCTGTGGCTATGGGTAGGACTTGGTGGTGCACTTGGCGCCTGTGCACGCTTTGGCGTCGCCCAGTTACTTGGGCCGCAAACCATCCAATATTCAGTGTTCCCATGGGCAACCTTTGCGGTTAACGCGTTGGGTGCCTGTGCGATAGGCGCAGCGATCGGTGGTTTTGGGCATACGGCGTGGTTCAATGAATTTGGTCGCGCATTTCTCGTGACTGGACTGCTTGGGGGGTTTACGACCTTTTCGGCCTTTTCGTTGGAGGTCGTGCAGCTCGCGCAAGCGGGGCACACAGCGATTGCGCTTGGTTATGCGTTACTTAGCGTGCTTGTTTGTGCGCTGGCAGCCTGGGCCGGTTTGTCGATATCGATGGCGGGGTCGGCGGCCTAGCTTAAAAGTCAGTTCCAAGCAGCGCCACCAGCCCCGCAACCACCAATCCACGATTTTGCCGGATTTTCCAGCAGTTTTATTTAGACCCCAAGACTCAGGTAGTTCTCATGCTCGACTCTAAACTTTTACGTCAAGACCCCACGGCGGTCGCCAAGGCGCTGAGTAAAAAAGGCTTTACGCTAGACGTCGCGCTTTATTCGTCGCTCGAAGCCCGCCGCAAAGACGTACAGACACGCACTGAGACACTGCAGAGTGAACGCAACGCGTCTTCAAAGAACATTGGCAAGGCCAAAGCCGCTGGTGAAGACATAGCCCCGCTGCTTGCGACGGTGAGTACGCTTGGCGATCAGCTCGATGCGGCCAAGGCAGAGCTCGACGGCGTGCAGGACGAGCTGCAGGCGATGTTGCATGGCATCCCCAATCTGCCCGATGAGGCTGTGCCCGCGGGTACTAGCGAAGATGACAATCAGCAATTACGCATGATTGGGACGCCACCAAAATTCAATTTTGAGCCGTTGGATCATGTCGATTTGACCGCGGGTGGCGCGCTTGATTTTGAGACGGGCGCCAAAATAACGGGATCGCGGTTTACCGTGATGAATGGTGCTGTTGCCAGCCTGCATCGAGCGCTGGGTCAGTTCATGCTCGATACGCATACCCGCGAACACGGTTACCGCGAGGTGAACGTGCCTTACATCGCAAACGCAGATTCCCTGTTTGGTACTGGCCAACTGCCCAAGTTTGCAGACGATCTGTTTAAGGTTGAGAAGGGTGGAACCGAGCAGCTTGAGGGTGAGGCGGCAGAGCAGGCGCCGGAGTTCTATTTGATTCCTACTGCTGAAGTGACAATTACCAACATTTACCGGGACCGAATTCTTGATGGGGATCAGTTGCCGGTGCGGAATGTGTGCCACACACCGTGTTTTCGCAGCGAGGCGGGCAGCTACGGTCGCGATACCCGCGGCATGATTCGCCAGCATCAGTTTGAGAAGGTTGAACTGGTGCAGGTGGTGCGGCCCGAAGAGTCCTGGAACGCGTTTGATGAGCTGGTATCCCACGCAGAGACGATTCTGCAAAAGCTCGGTTTGAACTTTCGAGCGATGCTCTTGTGTGGTGGCGATCTGGGCTTTGCGGCGGCGCGCACCGTTGATCTTGAGGTGTGGTTGCCGGGGCAGAGCAAGTATCGGGAAATATCTTCCTGCAGTAATTTTCTGGATTTTCAGGCGCGCCGACTGCAAGCGCGGTTTCGTGCCGAAGCCAAGGGCAAGCCTGAGCTGGTGCACACGCTGAATGGTTCGGGATTGGCTGTTGGCCGAACCTTGGTTGCGGTGCTGGAGAACTATCAGGACGGCGAAGGCAAGATACAGGTGCCCGATGTGCTGCAAAGCTACATGGGTGGTGTGACCGTGATTGATTTAGCAGCGGGTGACTGACGCAGAGAGTGCAACCTACAAACAATTGGTGGGTTTAGGCAGCCCGGCTATTTTTGCCAGTAGTTTGGCAGCGCCGTCTGGAAACAGCAGGTTCAAATGCAGGCTGTTGCCTTTGTCTGAGCCCAGGTTATCTCGAACCAGCTTAACCAAGGGGCGCATCGCTGGAACCACATCGGTGCGTTGGTGAAAGTCTCGGACCAGATTAATCAATTCCCAATGATCAGCCTGTAATTCAAGCTGCACCTCTTGGGCGATCTGTTCTGCAACAGTGGGTGACCAGTCTGCCAGATTAAGGAGATAGCCTTCTTTATCCTTAGCTGGCGTTGTCATGCTTTGGTCCAGGTCACCACGGGTGTGTGTTCGACACACAGAGCGACCAACTGGGCATCGTTAATCCGTTTTATGCTCGTTGGTAACACCCCGACAAGCCCGCGAGCGACAACGTCGGTGTCGCTCGCGTAGCAATCGTTGGCATCAATAAGGGCTGCAGCAACGCCTTCCCCAAGCAACACCACAACGTCTCCGTCTGCACGTGCTCGAGAGCAAGGCAGGTAGGCCTGCGCACGCTGTACGAGATGAATAGCCATCAGTCGTTGAGCACCAGGTCTTGGCGGGCGATTAACTGCGCAATCTCACGCTTTGAGAGTAACTCCGGCGCAATCGCACAATCGGCAACCTTTAGTCCACGGGCTTCAAAAGAGCGCGCGTCGGCAAAAATCTGATCAACCTCATAGGTCTCGAGGGAAGTCAGCATTTTTGCAAGGTTACGTTGCCCCTCGGGTTTTTGGTCCGCAAGCAACTGCAACACGCCGTCGCCTCGAAACAGCAGACTAACGCGCTGATCGAACGCCGCAGCGACCAGCACAGCGTCGAAGGTTTCAAACACGCGGTTATCCAGGTAGGGCGCTTGTTGTAAAAGGTACAGAATATTTTTTGAATTCATGGGGCCTAGTTACCGAAGGTCACAACGCGATCGGCATTGATTAGCCCTTCTACAAACACACCCAAGCCAACCAGTTCGAAGCCGCTTTGCAGGTTGGCAGCCGGCTTATTCAGACGGCTTGCTTCATCGGCACTAAGTACGCCGCGGCGTGCACCTGCAGCGACACAGACATTGAGCGGGAAGTTGCCGCGTTTGGCGAGCGCAGGCCAGAGTTCTGGCGCGCTGGGGTCATCTTGAGCGGGCGCGGTGTTGGCGTTCGCTGCGTTCACACCGTCGTGATAGAAAAACACCTGCTCAATGTGATGACCAGCGCTGAGGGCGGCAGAAATGAAGCGTTGCGCGAGTGCGGTTGCCTGCCCACCATCGTGTACCGTAATAGTGAAACGGGTTGCATCAGTTGGGTTTTGCTGTGAGCTATGCAATGTGGATCACGGGGTTGGCGTGTGTGTGGGTTAGTTTAACTGCTTTTCGAGCGGTTCTGCCTTTGGTTTTCGCCGTGTTCCGGTCGCAACTGACACCTGTTTAGGCGATTCTGGGCTACTGGAGGCCTAGCTCTAAGGCTGCGCCATGATCTCGTCTGCAAGTTGCCTGAGTCGATTTCTCTGTTCGGTTGAGAGGGTGTTGGTATTGGCCACATGTTTGATGATGACCAGAATCGCATTTTTTGCATCGGCATCGCGTTCTAATGCGCGCCAAGCGGCCTCTTCCAGAGATCCAATAAGTTCGTCCATTTGTTCCGACTTCCATTGTTAGCATGGAATGTTTCGGCGGGGAGGGCGATTAACTTAGGTCCATGGCTGTGAAGTGCGGGGTGCGTCACAGCCATACTTGCATGAGGGGGCTTTGAAGGGTCTGAAGGGGCCCAGAGCCGACAGCCCTATTCGATTCAAAGCAACGCCGCGTCGGTGAGCAGAGTCGATTCGTCAGTGTTTTTACTGGGTTTTTGGAGGGAAATGGTATACTGTATATATATACAGTATTGAGATTTCACACCCAAAACTCAAACAAGAAGGACCCACTCCCATGACGGCTATACCGCTCGCTCAACCCGCGCACTATCCGATTCCTGGCGATGTCAGCAGTTACACACTGCACGCCTTACTCGATGAAGTTCGCCTACTCATGGGGCAGGAACACGCGCTGCAGTATCGGCTGGCGGCGGTGCTGCGAGAACTGGATCAACGCGACCACGCTGATGGCACACCCATGCGCTTACCC
>JALZVT010000030.1 GCA_023300545.1 Pseudomonadales bacterium | reverse complement strand
TCAGCGTTGTCTTGCCGTGGTCAACGTGGCCAATTGTACCTACGTTAACGTGCGGCTTGGTCCGCTCGAATTTCTCTTTACTCATCTAAACAACGCCTCCTTCGCGGCATTTTTTTTGGTTGGTGTTAGTAATGATTGTTAGCGGGTAATGATCGGCGCAGCAATGGCGTCAGGCACTACATTGTATTTTTCAAATTCCATCGTAAACGTCGCTCTACCTTGAGAGGCGCTACGCAAGGCGGTTGAATAACCAAACATGGCAGCCAACGGAACCAGCGCGCGAATAATCTTGCCGGCTGGATTTTCGTCCATGCCTTCGATCATGCCGCGGCGACGGTTCAAATCGCCGACCACCTCACCCATGTGGTCTTCCGGGCAGACAACCTCAACGGCCATCATTGGCTCGAGCAGCGCGGGCTGCGCTTTTTGCACGCCTTCACGCAAAGCCATTGCCGCAGCAATCTTAAACGCGACTTCCGAAGAATCAACCTCATGGAACGAACCATCGTACAGCGTCGCACGAACACCGATTAACGGATAACCGGCCAACACCCCATTGGTCATCTGCTCTTCAATGCCCATGCTTATCGCTGGAATAAATTCTTTGGGAATAACGCCGTCTTTAATGTCATTAACAAATTCATAAGTGCCACCCTCGTCATCTGAGTAGGGCTCGAGGCGTAACCAGACGTGACCAAACTGACCTTTGCCACCCGCCTCGCGCTCGAACTTGCCTTCGACTTCTATTTGGCCACGAATAGTTTCGCGATAAGACACCTGGGTTTTGCCGATGTTGGCATCAACGCTAAACTCGCGCTTCATGCGGTCGACAATAATGGCAAGGTGCAACTCACCCATACCCGAGATAACGGTTTGCCCGGTTTCGCGATCTGTGGTGACACGAAATGATGGGTCTTCCTGGGCAAGCTTAGCCAGCGCCACTGCCATTTTTTCTTGATCGGCAACACCGCGCGGTTCAACCGCGACAGAAATCACCGGCTCGGGAAAGTCCATCTTCTCCAGCGTGATGATCTTTTGCAGATCACAAAGCGTTTCGCCGGTGGTAACAAATTTCATACCGATAGCGGCCGCGATATCACCCGCCCGAACTTCCTTCACATCCTCGCGGTCGTTAGCGTGCATCTGCACCATGCGACCAATACGCTCTTTCTTACCTTTAATCGGGTTGAAAACTTGATCGCCCGTAGCCAGCACTCCGGAATACACGCGGAAAAACGTCAGCGTACCCACAAAAGGATCAGTCGCGATCTTGAACGCAAGAGCGGCAAAGGGTTCGTCGTCGCGGGATTCGCGTGTCGCAATCGTTTCGCCGTCTTTTAGCACGCCCTCAATCGCTTTCACTTCGGGCGGCGCTGGCAAGTATTCAACAACGGCGTCGAGCATGGCCTGCACACCCTTGTTCTTAAACGCAGTTCCACACAGAGCAGGCACAATTTCGTTCGCCAGTGTGCGAATACGCAAACCGGCACGAATCTGCTCATCCGTTAACTCACCACCTTCGAGGTAGGCTTCCATTAGCTCTTCAGACGCTTCCGCCGCACTCTCAACCATCTGCTCACGATATTGTTCGGCCTCTGCGAGCTGATCTGCTGGAATGTCACCAAGTTCATAGGTAAGACCTTGATCGTCATCGTTCCAGTAAATCGCCTTCATGCGCACCAGGTCGATGACGCCCTTGAACGTTTCTTCTGCACCAATCGCCAACTGGATCGGCAAAGGGCTCGCACCCAAACGATCCTCGATCTGCTCAAGAACGCGCATGAAGTCGGCACCTTGCCGATCCATTTTGTTCACAAACACGATACGCGGTACTTCGTAGCGATTAGCCTGACGCCACACCGTTTCCGATTGCGGCTCAACGCCTGAGGTGCCACAGAAGACAACGACGGCGCCATCAAGCACGCGCAACGACCGTTCAACTTCGATAGTGAAGTCAACGTGCCCCGGGGTGTCGATGATATTTATGCGGTGTTCGTCGTACTGCTGATCCATTCCCCGCCAGAAGCAGGTGGTTGCAGCCGAGGTAATGGTGATGCCGCGCTCTTGTTCTTGCTCCATCCAGTCCATGGTGGCTGCACCATCGTGCACCTCACCAATTTTGTGGGACTTGCCGGTATAGAACAACACCCGCTCCGTGGTTGTCGTTTTACCGGCATCCACGTGAGCGACAATGCCGATATTGCGATATCGGGATAGAGGAGTAGCGCGGGCCATCAGTAGCTTCTCGTAAGTCCGAGCGGTTTACGCGACCTAGTAACGGTAGTGCGAGAACGCCTTGTTGGCTTCCGCCATGCGGTGGGTGTCTTCACGCTTCTTGACAGCCGTACCACGGCCTTCAGCAGCGTCAAGCAACTCACCGGCAAGCCGTGCTGCCATTGATTTTTCCCCGCGCTTACGCGCGCTGTCTACCAACCAACGCATGGCAAGTGCGCCACGACGTGAGGGGCGAACCTCAACAGGTACCTGATAGGTCGCACCACCCACACGGCGAGACTTAACCTCAACCATAGGGGCAATCGCTTCCAACGCTTTATCGAAGGTTTCTACCGCGCCATCAGCGCCTTTCTGTTCGATGCGCTCAAAAGCACCGTACACAATGCCTTCGGCCACAGCTTTCTTGCCGCTAACCATCACGTGGTTAATGAACTTGGCTACTGTGGTGTTGTGGTATTTGGGATCAGGGAGGATTTCGCGTTTCGCGATGACTCGACGTCTGGGCATTTTAAGCTCCTAGCTTCAGGTTGCCTCCGCACACAAAACAACTGTTTCGGAGCGGCCTTACTGGAGTGGGCGTTAGCCCGGCTCTGTATTTTTGGCAGTTCTGGTTAATTAAGGCAGGGGTTAGAGTGTAAGGGGTCAGAATTTATTCTGACCCCCGGTTTCACTCACAACCGGTATCTATCTACTTAGGCTTTTTGGCGCCGTACTTCGAACGACCCTGGCGACGATCGGTAACACCCGACGTATCCAGCGTGCCGCGGACGGTGTGGTAACGCACACCTGGCAAATCTTTAACTCGACCACCCCGAATAAGCACAACCGAGTGCTCTTGCAGGTTGTGACCTTCGCCGCCGATATATGACGACACTTCGTAACCGTTGGTAAGACGAACCCGGCATACCTTACGCAGAGCCGAGTTTGGCTTCTTAGGCGTGGTGGTATAAACGCGGGTGCAAACACCGCGACGCTGGGGGCAAGCCTGGAGCGCAGGCACAATGTTCTTGTCGACTTTGCGCTTGCGGGGCTTGCGAACGAGTTGGCTAATAGTGGCCATTTAAGGGGTAACTCTCTCTAATGTCTTGTTGGTCGTTACGGGGGCGCGGATTCTAGCACCCCCAATCGGCTCGCGCCACTGCGCGAAACCGGGCTTACTTTTGCCTACCTAGGCTTATTCGGCGGCTGGAGCCTCGGCTTCTGCCGAATCAGCATCACCGTCTGCAGCTGTTTCTTCTTCAGCTGGCGCTTCTGGCTCAGGCGGCTTAGGCAGCACAACCTTGATCAGGCCTTCATCCAGCAAAATTTTTGCCTTGTCGTCACCGTTGATCCACGCTTTGTCAGCGCCTTGCACGGCATAACGCTCTGAGCGCTTCTGGTAAACCGTGTAATCAGCTGTTCTCTTAACTACTTTCATATCTCTACTTTCACTTGTGTCTTAATTGACTGGCGCCGCAGGGGTGTTGATGCCGTTGCATCAACACCCGATAGCAGCGTGCTACTCGCTCGAGCTCAACGCTTCTGACAGCGCCGCTTCGATCTCGTCTGCAGTTGGCCCTTGGCTTTCAATGGCTTTCTGCGTTTGCTCTTGTTCGCGACGCTTCTTACGCTCGGCGTGATACTGCAAGCCGGTGCCCGCAGGAATCAATCGACCCACAACAACGTTCTCTTTCAGACCGCGCAGGAAGTCTCGCTTACCGGTAACGGCTGCTTCTGTAAGCACGCGAGTTGTTTCCTGGAACGACGCTGCAGAGATGAACGATTCTGTTGCCAGTGACGCCTTGGTAATACCCAACAGCAGACGCTCGAATTTGGCGGGCTGCTTGCCCTCCGCAATCAGCGCTTCGTTGACTTCCATTACCTTGATGTACGTGAGCTGTTCACCACGAATCAAGTGGCTGTCACCAGAGTTTGTGACTTCTGCCTTGCGTAGCATCTGCCGCACAATCACTTCGATGTGCTTGTCGTTGATCTTCACACCCTGAAGGCGGTAAACCTCTTGAATTTCGTTGGTGATGTAGTCCGCCAACTCATCCACGCCTTTCAGACGCAGGATGTCGTGTGAACTTGGCGCGCCTTCCGACACGACTTCACCACGGTCAACGTTCTCACCTTCGAACACCGAAATGTTCCGCCACTTGGGAATCAGTGTTTCCACCGGATCGCCATCAACAGGCGTTAGCACCAACCGACGCTTGCCTTTGGTTTCTTTACCAAAGCTAACCGCGCCACTAATTTCGGCGAGAATCGCAGGCTCTTTCGGCTTACGTGCTTCAAACAGATCAGCAACTCGCGGCAGACCACCCGTGATATCACGAGTTTTTGAGCCTTCCTGCGGAACCCGCGCAATAACTTCACCCACACCCAGCTGCTGACCATCTTCGATGTTCAGAATGGAGTTGTGTGGCAGACGATAAAGGGCTGGCACATCAGAGCCCGAGAGATTGACGTTTTCGCCATTGTCATCAAGCAGCTGAATTGAAGGCACAAGGTCTTTGCCTGCCGTTGAGCGATCTTTCGGATCCATAACCGAAATATTGGTCAAACCAGTCAATTCGTCCGTCTGACGGTTAATGGACAGGCCATCTTCCATCTGCTGGAACACAACCTTACCTTCAACTTCAGTAACAATCGGGTGCGTGTGCGGATCCCATTGAGCAATGATTTGACCGGCTTCGACATCGTCATTCTCTTTAACGGAGATAACGGCACCATAAGGTAGCTTGTAGCGCTCGCGCTCACGACCAGCCGCATCAGCAATGGCCACTTCACCCGAACGAGATACTGCAACCAGATCACCGTTTGAGCGGCTTACTGTTTTCAGGTTCTGCAAACGAACCGAGCCGCCGTGCTTAACCTGCACACTATCGATCGCTGTTGCTCGTGACGCCGCTCCACCAATGTGGAACGTACGCATCGTCAGCTGAGTACCCGGCTCACCAATAGACTGAGCCGCAATAACACCAACCGCTTCCCCCACATTCACCAGGTGACCGCGTGCAAGGTCGCGACCGTAGCACTGCGAACAAACGCCGTATTTGGTGTCACAGGTAATGGCTGAACGAGCGATAATATCGTCGACACCCATGCCTTCGAGTTCTTCAACACCCACTTCGTCGAGCAGCGTGCCCGCAGGAATGAGCACGTGCTTACCGTCGGCGCTAAGCACGTCTTGCGCAACTACTCGACCAAGAACGCGCTCAGAGAGCTTCTCGACAACGTCGCCGCCTTCAATAACCGCTGACACCAGCAGACCTTCCTGCGTGCCGCAATCGTGCTCGGTAACCACCATATCTTGCGCAACGTCAACAAGACGACGCGTCAAGTAACCGGAGTTAGCTGTTTTCAACGCGGTATCTGCAAGACCCTTACGAGCACCGTGAGTTGAAATAAAGTACTCGTTTACCGACAGGCCTTCGCGGAAGTTAGCAACGATGGGCGTTTCGATAATACTGCCATCAGGCTTGGTCATAAGACCACGCATGCCGGCAAGCTGACGAATCTGAGCTGGTGAACCCCGCGCTCCAGAATCGGCGTACATGAATACCGAGTTGAAAGACGACTGTTCCTCGTCATCGCCCTTGCTGTTCTTCACGGTTGTTTTTGATATGCCATCCATCATTGAACGAGCAACCAGGTCGTTTGCGCGCGACCAGATATCAACAACCTTGTTGTACTTCTCACCCTGGGTAACAAGACCCGAGGAGTACTGGCTTTCAATCTCGTTAACTTCCGCTTCCGCGTCGCCAACAATCTGGGCTTTCGCGTCAGGAATAACAAAGTCATTCACACCAATTGATGAACCGGAGCGAGTGGACTGAGCAAAACCCGTGTACATAAGCTGGTCAGCAAACACGACCGTCTCTTTCAAACCAACGTTGCGGTAGCAATCGTTGATCAGGTTCGAGATGGAACGCTTATCCATGTTCTTGTTAACAAGATCATAGGAGATGCGGTCAGGGACAATGTCATAAAGCAGGGCGCGACCAACCGTCGTGTCGTATACGGTTTTGTGGGTGTCGTATTCGCCGGCTTCGTTTTCACGCCGCTCAGTGATCCGTACCTTAACCATCGCGTGCAGCTGAACTTCGCCCGAATAAAACGCCCGATGTACTTCTGCAACATCAGCAAAGACAGTGCCTTCGCCTTTAACGTTAATCATCTCGCGAGTCATGTAATACAGACCAAGAATAACGTCTTGCGACGGTACGATGATCGGCTCACCACTCGCGGGTGACAGGATGTTGTTGGTCGACATCATGAGCGCACGGCTTTCCAGCTGCGCTTCCAGAGTAAGGGGTACGTGTACCGCCATCTGGTCACCATCGAAGTCAGCGTTGTACGCCGCACATACGAGAGGGTGCAACTGAATCGCTTTACCTTCAATCAACACAGGCTCGAACGCTTGAATACCCAGACGGTGAAGCGTGGGAGCACGGTTTAGAAGTACTGGGTGCTCGCGAATAACGTCAGCGAGAATATCCCACACTTCTGCCGTTTCACGCTCGACCATCTTCTTGGCAGCCTTGATGGTTGTTGCCAACCCTTTGGCCTCCAACTTGCCAAAGATAAACGGCTTGAACAGTTCAAGCGCCATCTTCTTGGGCAGACCACATTGATGCAGACGCAGCGTTGGGCCAACCACAATCACCGAACGGCCAGAGTAGTCGACACGCTTGCCGAGCAGGTTCTGACGGAAACGGCCTTGCTTACCCTTAATCATGTCAGCAAGTGACTTGAGTGGGCGCTTGTTGGAACCGGTAATTGCACGACCGCGACGACCGTTGTCGAGCAGAGCATCAACAGATTCTTGCAGCATGCGCTTCTCGTTACGCACGATAATATCGGGCGCGTTGAGATCCAGCAGACGCTTCAGTCGGTTGTTACGGTTGATAACGCGACGGTACAGATCGTTAAGGTCTGACGTTGCGAAACGACCACCATCAAGTGGCACCAACGGACGCAGGTCTGGCGGTAGCACAGGCAGAACCGTCATGATCATCCAGTCGGGCTCGTTGCCGGAAGTGACAAACGCTTCCATCAACTTCAAACGCTTCGACAGTTTCTTGATCTTGGTTTCTGAATTGGTCGCCGGAATCTCTTCGCGAAGAATGTTGATCTCTTCGTTCAGGTCGAGATCAAGCAGCAGGTCGCGAACGGCCTCGGCACCCATCTTCGCCGTAAATTCGTCACCAAATTCTTCGAGCTTCGAGAAGTACTCTTCATCCGTTAGCAACTGCCCTGCTTCCAGGTCAGTCATGCCGGGTTCGATAACCACAAAGGATTCGAAGTACAGCACGCGCTCAATGTCACGCAGGGTCATATCAAGCAGCAGACCGATTCGAGACGGCAGCGACTTAAGGAACCAGATGTGAGCTACCGGGCTTGCGAGTTCGATGTGCGCCATGCGCTCCCGACGAACCTTGGTAAGTGTGACTTCAACGCCGCACTTCTCACAGATCACACCACGGTGCTTAAGACGCTTGTACTTGCCACACAGGCATTCATAGTCTTTTACCGGGCCAAACACGCGCGCGCAAAACAGTCCGTCGCGCTCGGGCTTAAAGGTACGATAGTTGATCGTTTCGGGCTTCTTAACTTCCCCGAACGACCAGGAGCGGATCATGTCAGGCGACGCAAGGCCGATTCGCAGTGAATCGAATTCCTCTATCTGGCCTTCTTGAGCTTTCAGCAGGTTGAGTAAGTCTCTCATTCGCTTTCCTCCAGTTCCATATCAATACCCAGCGATCTGATCTCCTTAACGAGTACGTTAAAGGATTCAGGCATGCCCGGTTCCATGTCGAAGTTGTTGTCGACGATGTTCTTGTACATCTTCGTACGACCTGCAACGTCATCTGACTTAACCGTCAGCATTTCCTGCAGGGTGTACGCCGCACCGTAAGCTTCCAGCGCCCACACTTCCATCTCACCGAAGCGTTGACCACCAAACTGCGCTTTACCACCCAGCGGCTGCTGAGTCACAAGGCTGTAGGAGCCTGTTGAACGAGCGTGCATCTTGTCGTCAACCAGGTGGTTGAGTTTCAGCATGTACATGTAGCCAACGGTAACCTGTCGATCAAACTTGTCGCCGGTCCGGCCATCCCACAATGTGGTTTGTCCAGAAGCAGGCAAGCCACCAAGCTCAAGCATGTGCTTGATCTCATCTTCGGTAGCACCATCGAACACAGGTGTTGCAATTGGCACCCCGCGCTTCAAGTTTGTAGCCAGTGTCATGATCTCGGCATCAGAGAACGAGTCGAGATCTTCCTGACGACCGCCAGATCCGTTGTATACCTTATCGAGGTAACCGCGAATCTCAGTGGCCTGGCGATTTTCTTCGAGCATCTCGTTGATGCGTTCGCCCATGCCTTTGGCAGCCCAGCCAAGGTGAGTTTCCAACACCTGACCAACGTTCATCCGCGAAGGAACACCCAACGGGTTAAGAACGATGTCTACTGGTACGCCTCTTTCATCAAACGGCATGTCTTCGACAGGCTTGATTACCGAGATAACACCCTTGTTACCGTGGCGCCCAGCCATCTTGTCGCCAGGCTGAATGCGGCGACGGATAGCGAGGTAAACCTTAACGATTTTCAACACACCAGGTGCCAGGTCGTCGCCGGTTTCAATTTTAGTGCGCTTGTCAGTGTAACGATCGTCGAGTTGCTTCTTGCGCTCTGCAAGCTGCTTCTCGGCACCATCAAGTTGCGTATTGAGGTTGTCGTCTTCCATACGAATCTTGAACCACTCATCGCGAGTCAACGTATCGAGATACGTCTCCGTGATGGTTAGGCCCTTAACTTCGTTTGGAGCGCGAGTGGCTTTGTTGCCATTCAGCTGGCGACGCAGACGCTCGTAAGTGGCGCCTTCAACAATGCGGTATTCGTCATCAAGGTCTTTGCGAATTTGTGCAAGTTCAGACTCTTCGATGTCGCGGGCGCGTTGATCTTTCTCAACACCATCACGAGTAAACACGCGAACGTCGATAACCGTGCCTTTAACACTGGTGGGAACACGCTGGGATGTGTCTTTAACATCCGACGCCTTCTCGCCAAAGATAGCCCGTAGCAGCTTTTCTTCCGGTGTCAGTTGGGTTTCGCCTTTAGGCGTTACCTTGCCGACCAGAATATCGCCCGCACTCACTTCGGCGCCGATGTACACAATGCCAGACTCGTCGAGCTTCGACAGCGCGCCTTCGCCAACATTGGGAATGTCGCAGGTGATTTCTTCAGGCCCAAGCTTCGTATCACGTGCGATACAGGTTAGCTCCTGAATGTGCACTGACGTAAACCGATCTTCCTGCACAACACGTTCGCTGATAAGAATCGAATCTTCGAAGTTGTAACCGTTCCAGGGCATAAACGCGATGCGCATGTTCTGACCCAGCGCCAGTTCGCCCATGTCGATAGACGGGCCGTCGGCCAGAATGTCGCCACGCACAATCGTGTCGCCCGGCATAACTAAAGGACGCTGGTTAATGCAGGTGTTCTGGTTTGAACGAGTGAACTTGGTCAAGTTGTAGATATCTACACCCGCCTCGTCCACTGCCGTTTCTTCATCAGTTACCCGAACAACAACGCGGGCTGCATCGACACTGTCGATAACACCACTGCGCTTCGCAACAACACACACACCAGAGTCACGCGCTACGTTGCGTTCCATGCCGGTTCCGACCAGAGGCTTCTCTGTACGGATGGTGGGTACTGCTTGACGCTGCATGTTCGAGCCCATGAGGGCGCGGTTAGCATCATCGTGCTCAAGGAACGGAATCAGCGACGCTGCAACCGAAACAACCTGCTTCGGTGAGACGTCCATGTAGTTAACGCTCTCAGGAGCGGCCCGCGTAAATTCGTTCTGGTGGCGTACTTCAACCGAATCGGTATCGAGACGACCATCAGCATCAATCGGCGTATCCGCCTGAGCAATAACGTATTCGGCCTCATCAATGGCCGACAGGTATTCGATATCGAACGTCACCTTGCCATCAACAACCTTGCGGTATGCCGACTCAAGGAAGCCGTAGTGGTTGGTGCGCGCGTAGCTGGCCAATGAGTTGATCAGACCAATGTTTGGCCCTTCAGGTGTCTCAATGGGGCAAACCCGGCCGTAGTGTGTCGGGTGTACGTCGCGCACTTCAAAGCCTGCACGTTCACGCGTAAGACCACCCGGCCCAAGAGCCGAAACACGACGCTTGTGAGTCACCTCAGACAGCGGATTGTTCTGGTCCATAAACTGCGACAGCTGACTTGAACCAAAGAACTCTTTGATCGCCGCAGCCACTGGCTTGGCGTTGATCATGTCTTGTGGCATCAAGCCTTCGCTTTCAGCAAGACTCAAACGTTCTTTAACAGCCCGCTCAACCCGAATAAGGCCAACACGGAACTGGTTTTCAGCCATCTCGCCAACTGAGCGAACACGACGGTTACCCAGGTGATCGATATCGTCCACAACACCTTTACCGTTACGAATATCGATGAGCGTGTGCAGCACGTCGATGATGTCGTTGCGATCAAGAATGCCTTCACCAAGAATTTCTTCCCGGCCAAGACGTCGGTTGAACTTCATGCGACCAACAGCCGAAAGATCGTAGCGGTCGGTTGAGAAGAACAGGTTAGTGAACAGGTTCTCGGCCGCTTCCTTGGTAGGTGGCTCGCCGGGACGCATCATGCGATAGATTTCGACCAACGCTTCCAGACGGTTGCTGGTAGCGTCGATACGCAGGGTGTCCGAGACATAAGGACCAGAGTCGAGATCGTTCGTGTAGATCGTCTCGATGTGGGCGACTTCTGCCTCGAGCAGTACTTCGAGTACTTCTTCGGTGATGATCGTGTTGCACGGCATCAACACTTCGCCAGTGCTCTCGTCGATGATGTCGCGCGCAGTAACGTGCTCTAGCAGGTATTCCCGCGGCACTTCCAGACGCTTCATGCCTGACTTTTCAAGGTCGCGAACGTGGCGCGCCGTTATACGACGACCTTCTTCCGCAACCAGAACACCGTCATTGGTTTTGATGTCGAATGACGACACATCGCCACGCAATCGCTCGGCGATCAGATCCATCGAGAAACCGTCTTTCTTGACGTGGAACATGTTCTTCTCGAAGAACATTTCCAGAATCTCTTCTGAGGTACAGCCGAGGGCACGAAGAATGATGGTGGCCGGTAACTTGCGCCGACGGTCAATTCTTACGAACACGCAGTCTTTTGGATCGTACTCAAAATCGAGCCATGAACCACGGTAAGGAATAACGCGTGCTGAATAGAGCAGCTTGCCCGATGAGTGGGTCTTGCCACGGTCGTGATCGAAGAACACGCCCGGTGAACGGTGCAGCTGGGAGACCACTACACGCTCGGTACCATTGATAACGAAGGTACCGTTGGCTGTCATGAGCGGAATTTCGCCCATGTACACCTCTTGCTCTTTAACGTCTTTAACTGCTTTGTTAGAAGATTCTCTGTCGTAAATGATCAGGCGAACCTTCACCCGCAGCGGCGCTGCAAAGGTGATGCCGCGCAGCGTACATTCCTTCACGTCAAATACGGGTTCGCCCAAGCGATAGTCCACGTACTCGAGAGCCGCGTTGCCTGAATAACTGGCAATCGGAAACACAGATTTAAACGCTGCATGCAAACCCGTCTCTTCCCGCGCGCTGTCCGCTTTTTTAGCGTCCTTCGAGCGGTTGAGCTTCGTTTGCAAGAAGCGATCGTAGGAGTCCACCTGAATTGCGAGCAGATACGGCAATTCCATTGCCTCGGACAACCGACCGAAGTCTTTCCGAATCCGCTTTTTCTCAGTGAAGCTATACGCCATTAGAATCTCCCAATTCTTGAATTTGTGTCATCACCTGCTTTTTTGCCTGTGACGACGATAGGCCGCATCTCTTCTTCGCTTTGAAACGGAGAAAAAATGCAGCCTTTCTTGCTGATGACCCAGCGGGTATTTCCATACCCGCAAGGCCCCAACGGTAAGCTCCTAACCCATAAGAAGGGGTCAGTTACTTGACCTCTACCTGAGCGCCAGCTTCTTCGAGCTGTTTCTTGATGTCATCTGCTTCTTCTTTGGTTGCGCCTTCCTTAATAGGAGAAGGTGCTTCGTCAACCAGAGCCTTGGCTTCTTTCAAGCCCAGACCTGTGATCGCGCGTACAGCTTTGATCGCGTTAACTTTCTTTTCGCCAGCGGCAGTCAGAATCACATCGAATTCAGACTGTTCTTCAGCTGCTTCGCCACCGCCACCAGCACCAGGTGCTGCTACGGCAACAGCTGCTGCTGCGCTTACGCCAAATTTTTCTTCCATTGCTGATACTAGGTCAACAATTTCCATCACGCTTTTTTCAGCGATCGCTTCCAGAATTTCGTCGTTAGACAAAGCCATCTGAGTAAATCTCCTAAGAGTAAATAAAAGTAATTAGTTGCTTCAATTGCCGGTAATTAGGATTCCGCTTGCTTCTTATCACCAACGGCGGCAACAACGCGTACCAGCTTTCCTGGTATTTCGTTAACAGTGCGAACGAACTTGCCAATCGGCGCGTTCATTACACTCATCAACAGTGCAATTGCCTCGTCACGTGTAGGTAGCATGGCCAACCGGTCGATCTGATCGGCTGCAAGAAGTTCTCCACCAACAGCGAGCGCTTTCACTTCAAGCGCGTCGTGTTCTTTGGCTAAGTCCTTCAACAGCCGGGCAGCTGCGCCCGGATCTTCCTGGGAAAACGCAAGCAGAGTCGGACCAGTAAAGCAGTCAGAAAGGCACTCGTATTCAGTGCCTTCTACTGCTCGCTTGGCCAACGTGTTGCGTACCACACGAACGTAAACTCCCGTCTCACGAGCTTTCACTCGCATTACGGTCATTTGGCCCGCTGTGAGTCCCCGATAATCAGCAAGCACTGCTGACATCGCGGTTCCCGCGGCTTCGTTTACCTCGGCAACGATTTGCTTCTTGTGCTCGAGTCTCAACGCCACATTATTCTCCTGAACAACCCCGGCAACTCTGTGCAAAGCACGTCGCTACCAGCGGCCATCCGCTAATGTCGGTTTCCCGACGTTGCAGTCACGGCGCGGAGCGTCTGAGTGTCGAGCACGACCTTCATTCGCTTCTTACCGTCTGCGCAGGTTATTAAGAGTTTGGTAACGCCGAAGCTAATCGCTTCATTGTCATCGCACCCCCCTGCGGTCTTCGACGTGGGCTTTTGTATTGGCTTTCGCCGCTACTTGGCCTGTCTAACTTGATGAACAGCGTTCTAGCTGCTCACCGCGTATCTCTTTTATGTGGGGTCAGGTTTTAACCTGACCCCTAACGTTTCTTAAATCCCTACGGACGCTTGGTCGATGGTGACACCCGGACCCATTGTCGTAGACAGGGTAATCTTCTTAAAGAAGATGCCCTTTGCTGATGCTGGCTTAGCTTTACGCAAGTCAGCAATCAACGCTTCAATATTTTCGCGAACTTTGGTTGGCTCAAAACCAACTTGGCCAACGCCGCCGTGAATAATGCCGGCTTTGTCAGTACGAAACTGAATCTGGCCCGCTTTGGCGTTCGTAACCGCAGTCGCGACGTCTGGCGTAACGGTGCCAGTTTTCGGGTTAGGCATAAGGCCGCGAGGACCAAGTACCTTACCGAGCTGACCGACTAGACGCATGGCGTCTGGTGTCGCAATCAGCACGTCAAAATCCATCGTGCCGCCTTTGATGCTTTCAGCCAAATCTTCGAAACCGATGAGATCTGCGCCAGCTGCTTCTGCCTTGGCCACATTGTCGCCCTGGGCAAACACCGCCACTCGAACCGTTTTACCGGTGCCGTGTGGCAGAGTTGTTGCGCCACGTACGTTCTGATCAGACTTACGTGGGTCAACACCGAGATTTACCGCGATGTCGATGGACTCTTTAAGTTTGGTCTTAGACAGCTCTGTGAGCAGGGTTACCGCTTCTTCGATCGGATAAACCTTATCCGCGTCGACTTTCTCGGCAATTGCCTTCATTCGTTTGGTTAGCTTAGCCATTTACACACCCTCCACGTCGATGCCGGCGCTGCGAGCGCTGCCTGCGATTGTTCGCACTGCAGCGTCCATGTCTGCTGCCGTTAAATCCGGCATTTTCAACTTGGCAATTTCTTCCAACTGCGCACGATTCACCTTGGCCACTTTTACAGTGTTAGGTGTGCCGCTGCCTTTTTGGATGCCAGCTGCTTTACGCAGTAATACGGATGCTGGTGGCGTCTTGGTTACAAACGTGAAGCTGCGGTCGGCATAGACCGTGATCACGACAGGAATGGGCATGCCCTGTTCCTGGCTCTGTGTTTGGGCGTTGAACGCTTTACAGAAATCCATGATGTTTACGCCGTGTTGGCCCAACGCGGGGCCTACTGGCGGACTCGGATTCGCCTGACCTGCAGGAACCTGCAGCTTGATATAGGCTTCGACCTTCTTGGCCATGTGTCGTTCTCCTCGGGTTCAAACGTGCGATGACCGGCATCTGCACTCCCCGTGTGGGTTTATATTCATCTGTGGGGTCAGATTTCAATCTGACCCCGCCTAACTCGTCTTAGCCTTTCTCCACCTGAGTGAAGTCCAGCTCTACTGGTGTCGAACGGCCAAAGATCGTTACCGCCACCTGCAATCTGCTCTTTTCGTAATTCACTTCTTCGACAACACCGTTGAAATCGTTGAACGGTCCGTCTACAACTCTTACCAACTCACCAGGCTCAAACACTACCTTCGGTGTAGCGGATTCGCCGCTGGCCTGAACGCGATCAAGAATCGCAGCCGCTTCGGCGTCTGACAGTGGTGCAGGCGCGTCTGCCTTCCCACCAATAAAGCCCATGACTCGGGGCGTTTCTTTTACCAAGTGCCAGGTTTCGTCGTTCAATTCCATGTGCACAAGAACATAACCAGGGAAGAACTTACGTTCACTGCGACGCTTCTGGCCACCGCGCATTTCAACCACTTCTTCGGTCGGCACCAGAATTTCATCAAAGAATTCTTCGAGTTTCGACAGCTCAACTCGTTCTTCGAGCGAGCGCATAACGTGCTTCTCGAAGCCTGAGTAGGCGTGAACTACGTACCAGCGTTTGGACATGATATTCCCAGTGAAACCGCGGTTGGCGCTAGCCGATTACCGACTTAACAACCCAGCTGAGGGACGAATCCAGCAGCCAAAGCACAAAAGCGAAGAAAATAACGATACCAAGCACGACCAGAGTAGTTTGATTAGTTTCTGCTCGGGTCGGCCAAACAACGCGCCGAATTTCGGTGCGCGCTTCCTTTAACAAGCTCCAAGTCGCACTACCCTGTGTGGTAGTCACGGCTAGAAGCCCTGCAACAATGGCAACAACAAGCAATGCCGCAACTCGGTACAACAGCGACTCATCGCGGAAGAACCAGTTGCCAAAAATAGCACCACCCACAAGCGCTACAACAACCAGCCACTTAAGCCAGTTGACGACGCCAGAACCTGATGACGATGTATCCGTCGCGCTACTCATGTTTCTGCCCAGTCACTCGTTACGCTTACGTGCAGCTTTCGCAACACTTGCACTCTCACATTCTGCCAAACCTCATAACAATCAAGGCTGGCAGGCCAGGAGGGAATCGAACCCCCAACCTACGGTTTTGGAGACCGTCGCTCTGCCAATTGAGCTACTGGCCTAAATCCAAGTTCCCGTGAGTTGGTTGGCACGTTATCGTTCTGCTCTGCAGAACGAAACTTGCCAACCCACTCTCGACAACTTCAATTTTGGTTGGAGGGGGTACTCGGGGTCAGAATTTATTCTGACCCCTGCCTTCAACCGACATCGAGGTTCTACTCGATGATTTTAACTACAACGCCAGCACCAACCGTTCGGCCACCCTCGCGGATCGCAAAACGAAGGCCGTCGTCCATCGCAACCGGTGCGATCAGAGTGACTTCCATGTTCACGTTGTCACCAGGCATCACCATCTCGGTGCCCGCTGGCAAT
>JALZVT010000029.1 GCA_023300545.1 Pseudomonadales bacterium | reverse complement strand
TGCCGACTTTCCTGCGCAGGCGCAGCCGAAGCAAAAAAAGGTTGTGAACCCGGAGGCGGATGCCGACTTTCCTGCGCAGGCGCAGCCGAAGCAAAAAAAAACTAATCACCGGAGTGGGCTGGCGGTATCCATTCTTTCTCAAGACGTCGAGCGCCTTTTAAAATTCCGGGCATTGCGTAGTTACCCTCATGACAGGCGTATTCGTACACCTGCTGATCGCTGGGTGTCCATGAGTACTCGCCGCTCCAGGGCGAGGTCCAGGCGGTGCTGTCGTTGACGGTGAAGTCGTAAACGATGAAACCGTCATCTTGCAGCGTGAAGCGTTCGGTAACCGCCAGGTTTTCGTCAGCGCCGATTAGGCCACTCGTGCTTTTGAAATTACGGCTTTTAACCACCAGCGTGTCGCCCTCCCAGTGGCCAATAGAATCTCCTAGCCACTGACGCTCGTCAGGGTACCCGTGGGTACTGTTGAGCCGAATGATTCGAGCGTCGTGCACCATTTCTTGCAAGATCATCACGTGGTCTTCGGTTTGTACGATGCGCTTGTAGTTGTTGTACAGGCTGGGCAGCGTTGGCACGGTTGAGGCAAAGCTGATCAGACAGCGTTCAGAGGGGGCGAGGCTCTCAGGGCCGTCAAATGGTCCCGGTCCCTGGTGGGCCAGCCAGGATGCGGTGCCATCGTTTTCGTAGCCAAAAGAGGCGAGCGAAGAGGCCATCTGCTTTAGTGCACGGGCCGTTCGTGGGGGCTGCTGGCCGTTTTCGGGCGCGTAGATTATCGAGGTGCGGAACTTGCCGTCGATTTCAAAGGTTTTGCTGCCCGGGTCGATCCAGAAGGCGTTGTAGCCACCGACACCACCGGCGCCGGCGGTGTTATTGCCGTCGCCGCCTTTCTGGGGCGCGCCTCTATCTGGGCTGCTGTCACGGTTGGCAAAGTCAAATCGGCCCAGCACAGCTTTGGTGACCTGTTCAGCCTCTTCGGCAGTCATGAACTTTTTGTTGCCAAATGCCTCGGGGCGATTGAGGGGGGTGAGGGTGCCGGTGTCGTAAACTCCAGTGAAGTCGGGCTTGCCGCTTTTGGTTCTTGGAACTTCGGCTAGCAAGGCTGTTGAGCCTACTAGGCAGGTCACAGTTGCAAGCACACAGAGCAGGTTTATATAGCGCACGGTAGGGACCCTCTCCCAAAGGTTGTGGGGGGCAGCTTACCTCTCTGTTGATTTTCCGGACAGGGGTAGATATTTGGGTGTAGGAGCAGGCTTCACGGAGTTGTTGAACGCCCATAAAGGCGTCTTCGACTCCTACATGGGTAATATTTGGCTCTGAGTGATAGATTGTTGTCATCGAGCTTAACAGCGTAGTGAAAATTGATGGAGAAGACTTTTGAGTAGTACCAGCACGAAGAGTCGACCAGGTGCGTTTAACTATCTTGGTGAACAAGCTGAGCCTTCGTTGTTTCGCAACGGTAAGGTGTTTACTCGACGAGACATCGATGGCAGCGACGGCGGTTCGGAAGGGATCATCTCTGGTTCTTACACCAAAGCAGTTCACGACGCGCGCAAATTTGTAGGACCAGATCGAAAAACCTGTGAGCGCAATGGCTTCGAGATTTTACAAGCGCCGCTAGACAATCCGGGTCTCGACTTCTTTGATCACAAGCAGGTTGTGCATGACTACTATCGAGAGTGCGAGCAGCTGGTAACTGCATCGACCGGTGCTCAGGCCTACGCTTTTGACCACAACGTGCGCTCCGCTCAGGGTAAATCCAATAAAACCCGTGTTACTGGCGGCCAGCAGGTGCAGGGACCGGCCAAGATGGTACATGGCGATTACACGCTATTTAGTGCCCCTCAGCGGCTGAAAGACTTGGCTAACCCGCCCAACGTCAATGACACGCTGCGCTCGGTATTACCCGAGGGCGAGTCGTTAGTATCCCAAGACGCAGTGACTGCTTCACTGGCGGCAGGTGGGCGTTTTGGGATCATTAACGTGTGGCGCAACATTGTGGAAGAACCAGTACAAATTAACCCGCTGGCGATGTGTGATGCCCAAACGGTGACGCCGGAAGATCTGGTGACTTTTGAGGTTCGTTATCACGATCGTATTGGCGAAAATTACTTTGCCAAACACAGAGACTCGCACGAATTCTATTTCTACCCAGAAATGACCCGGGATGAACCGATGCTCCTGAAGCAATGGGATTCAGCCGGAACATTGGCGACTTCGAACGGCAAGCTGGGCGACATGAGCAACCCAGAAGCACCCGCGACCTTCAGTTTTCACAGTGCGTTTGATGACCTCACGGCCCCAGATGATGCGCCGGATCGGTGGAGTATCGAAGTGCGCTGCCTTGTAATTTATTAAGCCGAGCTGTTCAGAATGACAAAAACTGCCTTTTTAACTGGTGCGAATCGCGGTATTGGCCGTGCGATCGCTTTGCGCCTTGCCGATATGGGCTACAACCTGATGTTGTTGGCGCGCAATGAGAGCGCGCTTGCTAGCGTTGTTAGCGAATGTGAGGCGCTAGGTGTGGCGGTGGAAAGTCGTGCAGGGGAGCTAGCTGATGAGCCCTTTATGGACTTGGCAATCGACGCGGCAGTAAAGCGGTTTGGTCAGATTGATGTACTGGTAAACAATGCCGGTGCCGCCAGTCACGGTGCTGTGCAGGATGCTGATATGAGCGCCTGGAAAGACGTTATGAACGTGAATTTTCAAGCGGTTGTCTATCTGTCGAGCAAGCTTCTTCCTGCCATGATCGCGGCCAAGGCGGGCGCTGTGATCAATATTTCGTCGATCAGCGGGCGTAACACCAGTGCAGGTACCGCGATTTACAGTGCATCCAAGTTTGCCCTGAATGGGTTTACCGAATGTATGTTTGAAGACGTGCGAGACCACGGCGTTAAAGTTTCAAGCGTCATGCCAGGGTTTGTCGAAACTGATCTTACCCGCGGGATCGGTATGGATTCGTCACGCATGATTCGACCAGACGATATCGCAGATAGCGTGCAGTATATTTTGTCTGCCTCGACGGCGGTGTGCCCAACCGAAATTGTATTGCGACCCCAATATCGACCCTAGCCTTAATGGCTTCTAGCGGGCGGTGTAGCCGCCGTCGATAACCAGCTCGGCACCTGTGACCCAACGGGCCTCATCAGATGCGAGGTATACCACGCCCCAGGCAATATCGTCTGGAGTGCCCATGCCGCCCAGTGGGTGCAGGTCGTCAAGCATCGGTCGTGCGTCTCTCATCTCCAGCCCGGTATCTTCAACAAACCGATCAACCATCGCGGTGGGGATGAACCCTGGGTGGACTGAGTTGGCGCGTATGTTATCGGCTGCAAAGGCCAGTGCGTCGTTTTTGGTCATAACCCGTACAGCGGCTTTTGATGCGTGATAAGCGGCCACGTCACCGCCGCCGACGATGCCATAGATTGAAGAAATATTGACGATAGATCCGCCGCCGTCGCGCATTAGCGGCACCGCGTGTTTAGTGCACAGGAAGACGCCGGTTGAGTTCACGGCAAACACGCGTTCCCAATCAGCAAGCTCATAGTGTTCGCTGGTTTTATTAGGCCCTTCGATTCCAGCGTTGTTGACCAGAATGTCGATACGGCCGAAGGCGTTGTGGGCCTCTTCCATCGCCCGTTTGATCTGGCCCTCTTGGGTGACGTCGCATTGGATAAATCGCGACTCGTTGCCGCTCACACCAAGCTTAGTAACCGCCTTCTCACCAGCGGGATCAACGTCGAGCACCACAATCGAAGCGCCTTCTTCCGCCATTCGGGCGGCAATCGCCTGACCTAGGCCGTTGCTGCCGCCCGTAATGACGGCAACCTTGTTTTCGAGTCGTGGCATAGCGATTTATCCTGCTTTTTGCTTAGGTTTCTGGTCGTTCCAGAGTGAAGCCAGGGCCAACCCAGGTGTCGAGCCAGCTGGGCAGCGCTTCGACATTCTTGGTCATCCAGCGGTGCAGGTTCGGATACTTTGCCAGAGGAACCTTCGCTTCGCCGTGCATGTGAATAGGGGCGGCGATAGCGATGTCTGCGATGGTTGGGTTTGCACCACACAGCCACTCTTGGCCCGCCAAACGCTGGTCTAGAATGGTTGCGCGCAGGTCGAACTCGATGTCTTGTGCGCTTAACAGAGCCTCGTCGGGTGATCCGCCCTGAAGCGGTTTGCCCACGTTTTCTACCAGATAGACGTAGCAGCAGGGAAACCAACTGGAGGCTTCCCACAGTAGCCAGCGATTGATGTCTGCACGCGCACGCAGCTCGGCGGGGTAGGCTTCGTCGTTGCCTACTTTGTCAGCGGCGTATTGCAAAATGGCGTTCGACTCCCACAGTAACAACTCTCCATCTTGGGCCACTGGTAGGGTGCCGTTGGGGTTTAACGCGAGATAGGCACTTTCTTTGTGTTCGCCCGCAAAATAGTTAACAGGCATCAGCTCGTAGTCGGCCTCTAAGAATTTCAGCCCAGCAAGAACTTTTCTGCAGTTGATGGTGATGGGGTCGGCGTACACTTTGAGAGTCATGTTGGCTCCTGATTGGGCGAATAGCGCCTGGATAAACGGTTGGGTAAAGGCCCCAACGCTCTGGCCCTTAACTCTGAGTTAGTTATGCGTTTCAGTCAATTTGTGTAAGCTGCAGTTAGACATCGCGGCGTGAACTGGCCACCAAGCTGGCCGGGGCTGCCGGTTCATACCATCTGTCCTCAAGAGGTCCGCCCCATGGCTGAGCAACCTGTAAATCTTGACCCCTTCTGGATGCCGTATACGGCCAACCGCAGTTTTAAAAAGCGCCCGCGACTCATCAAGTCAGCAACGAGGTATCACTATCAAACCCTCGACGGTCGCGAGGTGCTCGACTCGTTCTCCGGTTTGTGGACAACCGGGCTGGGTCACTGCCACCCGCACATTGTGCAGGCGGTGCAACAGCAGGTTGCCACGCTCGACTACGCCACCGGTTTTCAGGTCTCACACGAGGGACCGTTCAGGCTCGCAGAAAAACTCATCGAAAAGGCGCCCGAAGGGTTCAGTCAGGTTTTTTTCACTAACTCCGGTTCTGAGGCCGCTGATACCGCAATGAAGATTGCGCTGGGTTATCACCGTAGCAAAGGCGACAGCACGCGACTTAAATTTATTGGCCGACAGCGGGGTTATCACGGTACAAATTTTGGTGGCATGTCGATCGGTGGCATTCCCGCTAACCGTACGATGTTTGGCAACTCGCTATTACCTAACGTGTTTCACCTGCAAGCCACTCATCAACCTGAGTTTAGTGCTTTTAGCAAAGGCCAGCCGAGCAAAGGGGCTGAGTTAGCTGACGAACTTGAGATGATGGTGCAGTTCCACCGGCCTGAAAATATTGCTGCTGTCATGATTGAGCCCGTTGCGGGCTCGGGCGGCGTGGTCATTCCACCCATTGGTTATCTCGAGAAGATTCGTGAGATCTGTACGCGTCACGACATTCTGTTGATCTTTGATGAGGTGATAACAGCCTTTGGCCGCATTGGCGATTACTTTGGAGCGCAACGTTTTAATGTTATTCCCGACATTATCACCGTCGCCAAAGGTCTTACTAATGGCGTGATCCCCATGGGCGGTGTACTGGTCAAGTCAGAGATTTACGACGCTTTCATGCAGGGCCCAGAATCGATGGTCGAATTTTTTCACGGCTATACTTATTCAGGGCATCCCGTTGCAGCGGCGGCTGGGTTGGCTTCTATGGAAGTTTACGAACGGGATGCGCCATTTCAGACTGCCCGTCAGTTAGAAGGTGACTTTGAAAACAGCCTCCATGGAGTTGCTGATGCAAAGAACGTGACCGATGTGCGTAACTTTGGTTTGATGGGCGCCATTGATATCGCGCCACGACCAGATGCCCCGGGTGCACGCGGTTTTGAAGTGCACGAGAAGTGTTTTGCCGCTGGTCTGATGGTGCGGCACTCTGCAGACACACTGCAATTTTCACCGTTTTTAACCTCAACGCCTGAGCACTTCGAAGAAACCTTCGATACCGTGAAAAAAATCATTAATGAGCTGGATTAGCAGGGCCAGATGCGTCTAAAACACTGTATTCCAGTTGGTATCTCTAGAGGCTTTGACTATGCAGTTTGTTGAAGGGGATATTGATTCCGGCGGCGTTAATATTCATTACTATCGCGCCGGGGTGGCCGGCAAAGAGCCGCTGCTTTTGGCGCATGGCTTCACCGACAATGGCCTGTGTTGGCAGCGTGTTGTTGAAGCGCTCGAAGCCGACTTCGACCTGGTGATGGTGGATTCGCGTAACCATGGAAAGTCTGGCGATGGGCCCGCCAGCCTAGAGGTGTTGGCGCAAGATATGGCGGCGGTGGTAACACAGCTACAATTGCACCAGGTAGCCGTTCTTGGTCATTCAATGGGGGCCAATGTAGCGGCGTGCTTTGCGGGTGCTTATCCAGAGCTGGTTTCCCGGTTGTTGCTGGAAGACCCGGCTTGGTTCGCAAAGCTTGGCGATCCTGCACATGCTCCTGCTCGCAATAAGGCGTTTCGTGACTATGTCGCAAAGCTCTCCGAGCAATCGAATGCAGAAATTCTTGCAGCAGGAAAACAGCAGCACCCGCTATGGGACGACGCTGAGTTTGTGCACTGGGTGACTGCGAATACACAGGTGCGGGCAAGCGCGATGGAGCAGGTCGACTTTGGCGATTGGGCGCTGTTGGTGCCAAAGATTGTGTGCCCGACATTGTTGATTTATGCCGCCGGTGACCGCGACGGTATTGTCAGCCACGACACGGCCGAGCGGGTACAGTCGCTTAACTCTGGTGTGGCGTTACATCACATTGCGGATGGTGGGCACAATCTGCGGCGCGAACAGTTTGCCGGCTTTGTTGCGGCCGTTCGGGACTTTCTCGCTCGCTAAAATGCCGCCGCCGCGATCGTCTGTGCGTGGTTACCAGGCGTAGGCCTCAGGAGCAGGACCGCAGGCTGGAAAGATGTCATCGAGTCGAGCAAGGGTTTGTTGGCTTAAGCAGATGTCGGGCACGTGCAGCACCGACTCAAGCTGCGCTACGCTGGCTGGCCCGATGATTGTTGCGGCAACGCCGCGTTGGTGCAGCAACCAGGAAAGGGCGATTGCGCTGGGTGTCTCTTGTAGAGACTCGCAGAGCTCGTGAAATGCATTCAGTTGACCTTCGCGCGCGGTAGCAGCGTCTAGTGTGTCCCGGGATTGGCGTCGACTCTTGCCATCAGCGGATGAACTCATTGTTGCTGGCCCCGCGAGCAGTCCGCCCGCCAGCGGACTCCAGGGAATGAGCCCAAGGCCGTATTCGCGGGCGGCTGGCAACACCTCAAGCTCTACCCGGCGCTCGATCAGGTTGTAGAGGCTTTGCTCGGCAATCAGCCCCAGGCGTTGTTGGGCGATCGCTTTTTCATTGGCGCGGGCGATGGCCCAGCCCGGAAAATTACTTGAACCGACGTAGGTTATTTTACCCTGGGCTATCAAACGTTCCATCGCTTGCCAAATCTCTTCGATGGGCGCGGCGCGATCAATATGATGCATTTGGTAAAGGTCGATGTGCTCCACGCCGAGGCGTCGCAAACTTGCGTCGCAGGCCATTTGGATATGGCGCGCCGACAGGCCTCGATCATTAATGGCATCTGACATTGGCTCGTGAACCTTTGTCGCTAATACGATCTGATCGCGTCGGGAGAGGTCTTGGGCGAGCCATTTACCGAGGATGGTTTCAGTGCTGCCAACGCCAAGGTCGCCGCCGTACTGATTAGCGGTGTCGACAAAGTTGATACCCGCTGCAAGTGCACGATTGAGAATCTGGAACGATTCGGCTTCTGGCGTTCTTGGGCCAAAGTTCATCGTACCGAGACAGAGCTCGCTGACTTTGAGTGCCGATCTGCCGAGTGGGCGATAGTTCATGTTGAATTCCGAAAGCGTGTGATTGAGTGGTCTGGTTGGTTAGGGCTGTTTTTCGACTGGATTCGCTTAACTGGCTGCTCAATTTAAGGTGCGCGTAAGGTGGTGCCTGTGATCAGTTCTTCACTTGAGTCAGCGCAACAAAAGCGCGCGAGTTGTTGCGATCGCTCGGGTAGTTTTTTGTAGTCGCTGTAACTGATGCCGGGAACAATCGGTTCGCGGAACCAGGGAGCATAGAACTCAAGGTTGGGGATTGAACGGGTTGCGTCAGAGATGTTGGGAGTGCCGCCGTGCCAGGCGCGCACGTCGCGCAACATAATGCTGCCAGCTGGGGCGGGACACACCGTGCTCAATCGCATCCATTCGGGCTCTTCCTGCAGCGACGGGATAGGCTCGCGTGAATGTTGGGTGCCCGGAATCTGTCGAGTAGGCCCGTTGAGCGAGGTAACGTCTTGGGGTAGAAAATTAACGCAGACGTAGGGACAGGGTAGATCGCGAATACTGAGCTGGCCACGCGGGTCGTGAAAGGCACTAAAAGGTGAGGTTTTGTCATCAGCCCAATCGCGAATGTCAGAGTGCAGTGGTTGATACTTAACGGCGCCAGGAAGGCAGAAATCGCCGCTGCCGGCGCGCAAGCTGTAGTGGGGGGATTCGAAGATCGCATCGAGCAGACGGAGCACAGGCGGTATGTCGAGCAGCATTTGCCAGGCCGGTCGGTGAATTTGGCTGCGGGTCAGGCTAGAGCCACCAAAGGAATAGCGATGGGAGCCGCGATTACCTCGGTGATCTTCGTCCAGAGCCAGAACCTCAGCGACGATCTCATTGCAGGTTTGTGCGAGCTGGCTCACCTGATCGTCGTGCAGGACGTTCTCTACGACGACAAAACCATCGCGACGAAACAGTCGGACGGCACGTTCGATGTCGGTGGGCTGTAATAGTTCAAGCCCGTGCAGGCCGTTGTTGGCGGTCAGATGGCGGTGAAGTTCTTGAATGTGCTTAAACCCCGAGGTTTCGGTATCAAGCCCTTACTTTAGGGATACTATAATAAACATCAAGGGTTACAGCAGCCTGAACTCCACTCGTCGATTGCGCTCACGACCTTGTTCGGTCTGGTTGCTGGCGAGCGGCATTTGTTCGCCCATTCCGGCGGCGTCGATACGAGCGCTTGCGACGCCCTTGTCAGCCAGATAGGCAGCACAAGCTCGTGCCCGTGCAAATGAGAGCTCGACGTTGCTATCAGCGTCGCCCAGTGCATCGGTGTGGCCAATAATCCCGAGCCGTTTGGTGGGGTTGTTACCCATGAGCGCGGCAACCTTGTCGAGCACTGTTTTTGATTCATCGGTTAGGACAATACTAGCGGTATAGAACGAGACGACAGAGCTTGCTTCGGCAATGGTGGCGACCATTTGTTGATCGGTGGCGACCATTTGTTGATCGGTGGCTGTGGGCGTTTCGACGACGCTAGGAGCAGGCTCGGGGAGCGGTGGGTCTATGACCTCGGCCGGTGGCTGCGTTACCGTCGAACCGCTCGTTTCTACAAATATTTCAGGACTGGGCAGGGTTTCGTCGGTTGCCACTATCGATTCAGCCGCCACCGACGTTGCAGCAACGAGTGCAGAAGCCGCCACAGGCGTTTTTGGAGAAGACGCCACAGGCGTTGTTGGAGAAGACGCCACAGGCGTTGGGTTTAGCGCGGGAGCTTGTTTGGCGAGCTTTTGCGGCGCTACCGGCTGGGTAATCCTTGGGGTGGCGTCAGATGGGCTTTGGGTACTAGCGGCATCACTAAGTAACACGCTGGGTGCAGATGCTGTGCTGTCGATCGCTGCGGCTTTGGCGGCTTGTTCTTGCGCGAAAAACCCAGGCGCCATTAGCCAGGCCGTTAACCCGGTGAAGAAGGCGAGGACGATGGCTGCGATGATTAGCAGCGTTTGTTCGTCGTCTTGTTTTGTCTGTGTGTCTGTCACCCGAGCCTCGGCTGTCTGCGTTACTTCAGTGAACCTACCATCTCAGTACATGGAGGCCGCCACGTTGAATGTATATTCGGCGTAAAAGCAAAGCCGCCAACTTGAAGTCAATTGGGGGCGAGTGCTATTTCTTTGTATCAGCGGCGTAGTTTGCCACCCTTTCAGACGAGATGTGTCCCAATGGACAGGAGCTCTTTATGCAATCAATGGTTGACTCAGCCGGACAGTTCTTTGGTGGTTCACTACCGCCAGGCTTAGTGAATGCCTTAATCGGCCTGCTCATTCTTGTTGTCGGTTTGCTAATTGTACGTTTCCTTACGGCCATTTTTCGGCGTCTGCTTTCCGGAGCTAGCTTTCTCACTAAGACGAATACAGATGGCAGCGTAACGAGTTTTGTCGACCCTATTGCGTCGCTGGTGAAGGCTATCCTCACGATTTTTGTGTTGATGGCGGTGCTGCAGCATTTTGGCCTCACAGACGTTCTTGAGCCTCTGAAAGACTTAGCAAACAAGTTCCTTAGCGCTATCCCGAACATTATCGGAGCGGGCGTTATTGGTTATGCCGGTTGGATTATTGCGAAGATTGTGTCTGAGTTGGTGGGCGCTGGGCTGACCAAGGTTGATGATCAGATTGCCGAGCGCACCGGGTCCGCTGACATAAAGGTGTCGCGTTTTGGCAGCGCTTTTGTTTTTGGCGGTGTGCTCTTGCCGATCGTTGTTGCCGCTCTAGGAGTGCTCAATATTCCGGCGATCTCTGAGCCGGCTTCAGCGATGATTAATAAGCTGATGGCTGCGGTTCCGAATATTGTCGGCGCAGCGATTATTGTGTTGGTAGCCTACTTTGTCGCGAAGTTTGTGGTTTATATGCTCACCGGGTTGCTCGATGGTATGAATTTCAATGCGCTGCCTGAAAAGATCGGTGCCCAGGCGCTGTTTTCGCCGAGCTTTACGGCCACAAACTTGGTTGGTGGCGGGGTCATGTTCTTCTCGCTCTTGACTGCGATGACTGCGGCTGTTGATACGCTTGGTATTGATATCATCTCGACGATCTTTGCCAAGGTGCTGGAATTTGGTGGTGGAATTCTGACGGGTGCAATCATTCTTCTGATCGGTAACTTCCTTAGCCAATTGGCTTACACCAAACTTAGCGCCGCCGGCAGTACCGGTTTTGCCAGCATTGCGCGTTTTGCCATCATTGGTCTGGTTTTAGCAATGGGGCTGAGGGCGATGGGCCTTGCTGACAACATTGTGAATCTGGCGTTTGGATTGACGCTGGGTAGCGTTGCGGTCGCCGGCGCTCTGGCATTTGGTTTAGGTGGCCGAGACGCTGCGAAGGCGGTTGCAGATAACTGGGCCAACCGGCTGCGCTAAAGGTAGCTCTCCGATCTTTTATAAAGGCATAGAAGACGGAAGTGGGCGGCGGCTGTAGTGTACTAAGTCGCCGTTGAGTTGTTGCCGATGGCAATGTTGTAAGAGCAGCTGGCGATATCTGCCAGGAAAGTGGGTAGTCGTCCTACGTCTGTTTGATAGGCGGCTCCGTCGATCAAGGCGGACATGAGCCGAGCTCGCTTCGCGTACTCCTTTTGTGACGCGCCAGGTGAAGCCAGTGCAATTGCTTCTTCCAAGGCGACGTAGTGAGCGGCGTAAATCTGGGCGTATAGAGCTTTGAAGGTATCGTCGTGCAGCGAGTACAGATTCAGAGCTGAGAAAATGACTGCACTTTCGCTACGCCAACGTTGGAGTAGCCCATCAACAATGGTGCGTAACTTGGCCCGCGGTGTCTTTTTGCTGTCAAAAACGCTCCTTATAGTGTCGATATCTTGCTGTGCCTCTTTGCTGATGATGACTTCCAGCAAGATTTCTCGACTCGCGAAGTAGTACTGCACATTGCTCAGTTTAATGTCACAGCGTTTTGCGACTTCTCGCATAACGAGGCCGCTGATGCCATGTGAAACGAGCAGCGTACGAGCTTCCTGCAGAATTTTCTCGCGAGTTCCAGTGCCTTTGGCGGTGAGTGATTGTTTATCCATAGTGTTATCTCGAGAGTTTCTCTAGCGGCAATACGCCAACGACCTAATAGGTCATTGACCAATTAGGTCGTTGACATAATACTAGCATCCACGTTCTTGCGAGATTACTCCAGTATGTCGAACAGACTTAGCAAACTGCAGGCGCTGACGTGGCGCTAATTTATAAGATTATCAATCCCGTTGTAAAAGCGCTGCTAAGGTCACCTTTTCATAGTGTGCTCAGCAACAACACGTTGGTGCTGAGCTTTGTAGGTCGGAAGTCAGGGCGCCGCTATGAAATACCGATTAGCTACGCCCGTGACGGCGTTCAGTTTCTTTGCTTCACTGCAAAGGCAAACCAATGGTGGCGAAATTTACGCGGCGAGGCTGTCACGCAGTTGTTGGTTGCAGGACACCCCATTGCGGCAACTAATCAACTCATAGTGACGCAGAACGACGCCGTGATCGATGACCTCGCGCTTTTCTTGGCTCAGGTTCCACGCGACGCAAAGCCCGCTGGAGTCAGATTAGACAGCAAAGGAATTCCTAACGCGGATGACTTAGCTACTGCGGTCGACAGCCTAGTCTGCATTCGCTTCACCGCCTTAGCCATAACCAATCATGCAGATACCCTGGAGTAGAAAATGGATCTCATTCAAGTCGATCAGCAACGCGCCAAGCGATACGCCAAGGAGATCCCTGATCTGGTGTATGCAACCGGCCCAATCTCTTACGAATATCATTTTGGCAGTCGCAGTCTGTTCGATGCAGTAGTGAGTCGATCTTGGCTGACGCCCGGCAGTTTGTTTGCTGCAGACGCCGCTACGCTCGCTGTTGAGGGGGACGAGTTGCTTGGGCTAATGATTGCGTTTGATGGCCTGGAGTATCGCAATCGGATTAAGGCGCTTGACACACTTTGGCCTGAGATTCTCGAATCCGGTGCTTGTCGCGAAGAAGATGTGAGCGGTTTGCTTGAGCGTTCTGAACATGCTCATTGGCTTAATCCGGTGCTTCGAGCTGGGGTTTACTATGTGCACGCTCTATCTGTGAAGCCGCAACATCGAGGCAAGCAACTGGGTGTGGGCTTACTCAACGCGGCGATGGAGGACGGCAGAAAGAGCGAATCGACAGTGCTAGAACTGGATGTTCTATCGGATAACCCAGCGGTGCATTTCTATAGCTCAATGGGGTTGAAGTTGCGTGTTGAGTCTCGTGCGCCGGACCCGGAAGCATTTGGTGTGCCACCGGAGTGGCGTATGGGTATGAGCCTTTAATTCCTCTGAGAATGACCAACCCAGGCGACGGCCTCGCGAATGTTGGTCGTCACAAGCCAAGGCCAGGGTATGGGGAGTCTGTTGATTCGGCGTTCTACTTGCGAACAACCGGTTAGGTCTTTTGCGACTATTGCGCGGCAGTGAGGCGAGGGCACAATGACGTTGAGGTATTCATTGATGCGAGATTGGATTACCCAGATTTAGGCCTCGTTTAAAGTTATATCGGAACGGCCCCTTATCTTGCTTTAGCTAAAGGGGCTAGTGGTACTGCTTCAGGCGTTGCTCAAGCTGCGGGCTTATTCAAGCGCTGGGGGTGAGCGCCTTTGTTTGCCACTTGTTGCCGGTGAAACTGTAAAAACTCCCTAATAAACACTCTAACGCCGTGAATCAGAGGCGCCCCGGCTTGATTGCATATGCAATAAGCGCCCAGAATGCAGGTTGGATCGCTGCTATTGGGTCGAGGCTGTGGACAACATCATCCGCTTTCCCCGTCGAACCGGGGCTTCTGTTGGTGAGGCATCAAGTCCCACGGCGGATTCCTCATTGGCGTCCGCGGCAGTCCCGACAGGAGAGCCGCTGGACGAAGTGCTGACGCTCTGGTCTCGGCGTGCGGTGTTTCAGTTACCGGGTGAATTCACCCTCCAAACTACTATCGACCGGGATCTAAGCCTGTCGAGCCGGCCTGTGGTGGATGCCGCGAACCTTGAACTTACTGCCGTTCTTGATGCCCTGCTCGCACACTGTGTCGCGTGTCTTGGGGAGCGTGGCGGCGAGCTGCGAATCAATGCCAGCTTGTTGCATCAACCGCAACGGCAAGAGCTCACCTACCACGGCCTGCGTGCCGGTGAATACGCGTTAGTGCTGTTTAGTGCCAACGGTTTAAGTGATCTGCATGAGAGCACCCTTCTCGACGCGCAAGTCATCGATCGAGTGCAGGCTTTTGGAGGGCAGGTTCACAGCAGCGACCAGGGCGCTTTGGGATTGCGTCTTGCGCTGCATTTGCCGATTGTGCCACCGGCAATAACCGTTGAGGAGCAACTGGCTGATCCGGTAACTGGTGCCGGCCTGCACATTTTGCTGGTTGATGACGACGAACAAGCGCGCTTGGTTGTTGGGCAAGTGCTGCGCCAATTGGGTTGTAGCGTTGCGGCTTTTGCTGATGGCAGTGCAGCACTTGATGCGCTAGCAAGAGACCCCAGCGCTTTTCAATTGGTTTTGTCGGATCTGACCATGCCGCACATGAGCGGCGCCGAACTGACCCAACGAATCCGCCAGCGCTACAGTCAGTTACCCATTGCGTTGATGACGGGGTTTTCTGGCCCTCATGAAGATAATGCGCTAGAGGCGCTGGGTGTGTTTGCCGTGCTCGAGAAGCCGTTTGGAAAAAAAGCGCTGTTGCAGTTGCTCCAGGCGGCTCGCGAAGAGCTTGCTCGACCAAAAACCTCTAGCTAGCCCGTTTTTTCAAGCTGGGCAAAGACCGCGGCGAACTCGTGGGGCTGTTTGTAGCGCTTAACTCGTTCGAAGAAGATCGCTGCCTCGTCGTAGTGCAGTTGCAGGTAATACAGCCACTGCTTCAAGCGATTTCCGAGATAGCGAAGGGGATATTGATCTTTGGTTGCCAGATAGAGATGCTGCAACAACGGCAATAGCTCGTGCCACTCCAGCGGAGCGTAGGGTTCGTTGTTGGCGGCTGCTTTTATTTGTAACGCAAGATCGGGGCAGGCCACCAACCCTCGACCAAGCATAAAATCTTGGCTGCCGGTTTCAGCCTTGCAGCGGCGCCAGTCTGCAACCGTCCAGATTTCACCATTAGCGATGACGGGGATATCGAGCGCGTCCACAATTTTGCCGATGTATGGCCAGTAAGCCGGAGGGTTATAACCATCCGCCTTTGAGCGGGCGTGGACGCAGAGTTCGTTGGCGCCCGCCTCAGCGATCGCGAGTGCGTTGTCCATGTAAAGGCTGCGGTCTTCGAAGCCTAGTCTTATCTTGGCGGTGACAGGTACCTCAGAGGGCACAGCGGCACGAACAGCAGCCACAATTTCGCCGACCAGGCGTGGCTGCTTTAGCAAAATAGAACCACCGTGGCTTTTGTTGACGGTTTTTGCGGGACAACCAAAATTCAAATCGATGGCGCTAGCGCCGAGCTTCGCCGCCTTCAAGCCACTTTCGCCCAGCGTCTGTGGGTTGCTGCCAAGCAGCTGCACGCGAACCGGGGTGCCATTTGCGGTTCTACTGTGGTTTGCCAGTTCCGGGCATTCCCGCAACAGTGTCTTTGTGGTTACCGGCATGTCGTTGACCCGTACAAACTCGCTGACGAACAGGTCTACACCCCCAATCTCGCTGTAAATGGTGCGAAAGTGGTGATCGACTACGCTCTCCATGGGGGCGAGAAACAGGCGCATTGATAGGGGCCGTGACGGGTGAATTTAGACAGCGGCACTCTACTCTGCCGGCTTTGCGCTGGCGAGTGGATTGTTTGTCCCGTTTGGCGAATAGGGCTAGCAGGAGTACAGTTTTAGCGGGTCTCTCGGTTCACTGGTTGGTTGCGGCGTATGATTCGAAACTGTTCAAAAGTAGCTTTGGGCGTGATGATGGCAAGCTGTGTTCTGAGCGGCTGTTCAGCGGGTGAAGCGGGCCGGTCAGCGGCGGATGAAAATCGCCAGACAGCAGAGGCTTTGATTGACGCGTTTTATTCCTTCGATGTTGACCAGCTAGCCCCTTTGCTTGTCGATGCACAAAGCTCAGCGCCTGCCTTGAGGTTCTATCAAGGCTGGGCAGAGGGTGGGAATTATCGGGTTGTTGAGCGTCAGAGCTGTCTCGCCGAATCGGCCACGGTCGTTGTTTGCGCGATCACTGTCGATGACGATCCGGTGCTGGCACTGAATATTGATTTCAAAGTCACCGACACATTCAAGATGACTTTCGACGGCACAACATTAGTTGCAGTCGACAACAGCTCTAACGACCAACCGATTTACTATGAGGCATATAACTGGGTGGTTGAGAACAGGCCTGAGGTGATGTCAGGCCCGTGCCGGGGCTTCTTTGTCGACGGTCCGACACCTGGTGATTGTGCGCGAGCGATGACCGCTGGGTATCGAGCGTTTGCGGCCTTACCACGATGAAAGATTCCACTATGCCCGCTGCTAGCCAGCCACATTTCAACGCGCAGAAAATTTTGTGGTCATTGCCCCAGCCGATGCTAGTTTTTAGCAGCATGTTATTGATGGCCAGCGCTTTGGTTTATCAATGGATGGATCCCGATCTGCTGTTTGTCATGATCTTGGTTCTGCAGTTTCCCCTCGTTATGCTTGCTGAACGCTTCTTTGCGAAGCGCGACGATTGGCTACTCAATGGGCGGGAATTTGCCGAGGATGGATTTTGGGTCTTTGGCACCTATCTCATCTGGGTGCCTGCGTATGACGCTTACTACGACACGCCGATTGCCGCGGCATTTACTGCTCTAAGGGAAAATATGGGGCTTTCGTTTGCGCTGGAGGCGAGCAGTGTCGGCGGTCTGTTTTTCATGGCGTTAGTCGCGGCATTTGCTGTGGAGTTTATCGGTTACTGGGCGCATCGGTTGGAACACCGGTTTATGTTCTTCTGGCGTATTCACGCTACCCACCACCACATCACAAAAATGAGTATTGCCCGGGCGGACCGTACGCACCCATTGGAATTTCTTGGGCTGAATCTTGGGGGTGCAGTAATGCTAGCCTTCTTTGGGGCAACACCCGAAGTCGTGGCTGTCAGCATTATATTTCGGCTAACCACCGCGCATCTAAATCATGCCAACCTGCCGATGACATCAGGCTGGTATGGCTTGGTGTTTACCACTGCAGAGTGGCATCAATTGCACCACTCGCAAAGCAAGACAGAGAGTGACACCAACTATGGTTGCACGATCATTCTTTGGGATCGCCTGTTTGGCACCTTCTCTGGCAAAACCTCGGTTGAGCGTCTTGGCAACGGCACCGGTCAACCGCTGGGGTTGCTCACGCAGCTCAGCATGCCTTTTCGCTCTAGCGACACCCTGCGCAGTCTCTGAACAAAATACAGGTTAGACTGGGCCGATTACCCTGAAGTTGGCACGTTATCTGCGTGTCAACGGTTTGTAGAGAGGAGCTGCGCCCATGAGTCAGACTAATTCCAGTGCCCAAGATACGTCCGAAGCCGAGAAAATGCCTGGAGCAGCGGGTGCAAGCGCTCGCGGCGAGCTGCCTTCGGCCTATGACATTCCGCTGGAAGACATTCTGCCCGTGAGCCCACGGTTGTTTAGCGAAAACCGCTGGCATGAGTACTTCGGACGGCTGCGCGAAGAAGACCCTGTGCACTTCAACGAAACAGAGATCGCTGGCCGCTTTTGGTCATTAACCAAGTACGAAGATATCAAACGTGTCGACCCAGACTGGCAGAATTTCAGTTCTGCCGATGGCATTACGCTGGGCTTTCCCGTTGGCGAGGAGCTGCCCGAAGACGCGTTGAATGTCACCACGTTTATTGCGATGGACCCGCCGGTACATGATGCCCAGCGCAAGACAGTGAGCGGTGCCGTGGCGCCAGCCAATCTTGCCAATATGGAATCGCTGATTCGCGAGCGAACCTGCCAGGTGCTTGATTCATTGCCGGAAGGCGAGAGCTTCGATTGGGTTGAGACGGTATCTATCGAGCTCACCACAATGATGCTTGCCACTCTGTTTGATTTTCCGTTTGAAGATCGAAGCAAGCTGACTCGCTGGTCAGATGTCACGTTTGCGGTGCCGCAGCCGGGTGGCCTTGTTGAATCAGAAGAGCAGCGTCGCGAGGAGTTGCTCGAGTGTTTGAATTATTTTTTGAAGCTCAAAGAGCAACGGATGACCACGCCGGGTAGCGATCTGGTGTCCATGCTGGCGCACGGTGAAAACACCAAAGACATGCCGCCGATGGAGTTTCTTGGTAACCTGCTGTTGTTGATCGTTGGTGGTAACGACACAACCCGCAACACGATGTCAGGCAGTGTTTATGGGCTCAACAAATTTCCGGAGCAGTTCGACAAGCTGGCCGCGAATCCTCAGCTGATTCCAAAGATGGTTGCCGAAGTGATTCGCTGGCAAACGCCACTGGCCTACATGCGTAGAACCGCCACCAATGATTGCGAAGTCGGCGGCAAGCTGATCAAGAAAGATGATCAGGTGCTTATGTGGTATGCATCTGGCAATCGCGATTCAGATGTTTTTGATAACCCTGATGCCATTGATATCGAACGCCCCAACGCTCGGCAACACTTATCTTTCGGCTTTGGTCTGCACCGCTGCATGGGTAATCGGTTGGCAGAACTGCAGCTGAAAATCTTGTGGGAAGAGCTGCTGGCGCGTTTTGACAAGATTGAAGTGCTGGCCGAGCCTGAGCGCACGTTCTCGTCGTTTGTTAACGGCTATACGCACATGCCCGTGAAGGTCACCCGCAAGCGCTGATGGCGATGCGGGGTCTGTCTGCCTTCGCTGACACGGTGCCCGAGCTAATCAGCTCTGACAGCGACGCTGGTTGAGCCACGGATGACACCATTGGAATCGCGGAAGCGGACGTAAACTCGATTGAGTTCGGGCCGAAAGTCGACCCCATCTTGGGCGCTCACGAATATGCTGAAGGTCGGAGTGGCGTTAGCTGCGATGCTGGTTGTGACTGAGGGAGCGGGGCCGCCACCGATGCACTGGCCCACGCTGTCGGTCTCGCACAGATTTAGAATCACCGGCAGTTGATTGGCCGCGCCAGTGTCTAGAGTCACGCGTATGTCGTCGGCAACTCCTACGTTTGCAGACGCGAGGGCAAAAGCGCCGTTACCGTTAGCCAAATCAATATCGATCACGCCGTCGTTTGTGGGTGTTGCAACCAGAGCTACAACGTCCGGCACCGGTGTCGCCGTAGACGAAAAGAGCAGGGTATTCAGACCTTCTGTGGGGTTGGCAAGCTCAGTGTTTGAACAGCCAACATTGAAGACAAATTCAGCGGCTTCGCGCTCTTGGCTTGATCGCACAAAAATAACAAAGGTAGCTAGGCCATTGGGGGCTATGTCGACTGGCGTGTTACGCGTGCCGACGGGGGCGTTGGTGGCGGGGTTGGTCGCTTGGAATTCGAACAGGCCGGTGAATTCTGAGCGTGGAGCAATCACACAGTCGGTGCCTGCGACGCTGCCAGCGTTGATTACACTGAGAAAGGCGGTTGCGGTATCTCCGACCGGTACGGATCGGCTGGTTGGCAAAATCGATGAGGCCAGTACCGTTTGTGGTGCGCCGGCTTCAACAAAAAAACTGGAACCGTTGGACGCTGTGAGGCCTTGGCCGGCGTAATCGACGACGGGTGTTCCAGCGCCGGTGGCCGGGTCTATCTGCAGCACCAGAGTGCCCGAGGTGCCGTAGAGATTGCCGTCAGCGGCAGTGGCAAGACCAAACACCGCGCTGTGGCCAATGTCCCCCACAACGGTTGAAGTCAGGACGGGCTCGAGTTGCAGTCTGACCAGAGTATCTGAAGAGCTTCCAAAGGTTCCAAAACCGGCTAGATAGAGCTCGTCTTGAAAGAACGCCAGATCTCCGGATGAGCGTATTCCTGTGTCGCCGAGCAAGGTTGAGGATGCACTTGTCGGGTCAACAAGAAACAGTTCGGTTGTGGTGTTGCCTGCGGCATAGAGCTGGCCGTTTGCCGAAAAGACCAGAGCGTTACCGCCTGGAATGCCATGCGAACCGATCAGAGTTAACCCGCCCGTTGCTAAATCAATGCCGTAAAGCGAATTAAAGTCGATACCAAAGAGTTCGCCGGACGGCGCAAACGCGATGTCTGTCAGTGTTCT
>JALZVT010000028.1 GCA_023300545.1 Pseudomonadales bacterium | reverse complement strand
TGGATACACAAAGTTGGTGCGCTCAGTGGTGTCCTGATCATCGAAAAATATGCCACCCAGCAAACGCCAGCGCTTGTCTGCTGAGGTCGAAGCCCTCAACTCGTGCACACTACGATCGGTTTCGAAGAAAGAGTCGGTGAACAGCGCTGGACTGCCACAAAAATCGTAGCTTGGGTAGTTACAGATGTAGTAGGGAATAAACGGGCCAACGTTCGCATAACCGGTGTAGTCGGTCTGCCCAGTAAACTCCCGATCAGTAAAAGAACCGTTGTAGATCAGCTCCAACTCCCCCACGAGACCATTGACCTGGAAAGCCGTTAGGTTCACATCGTCATCAGCAAAATTGTCGGTAAATGTTTGGGTGTTGAAATCAGACCCAGAGCTGACATCCGGCTCAAATTCGAAGATGCCCTCTGTTTCAAGGGACTGATTCGTATATTGAACACTGGCTTCCCAGTTATCGTTAATCTGAAACCCTAACGACGCGCGCACACCTTTGACCTCGGCGTCGTTGTAATCATTCTCAACAAACTCAGCGTTATCGGCCGTGACACGAGTAGTTGGTACGCGCCCACCAAACCCTGGGTTGGTTAGTGGAATTTGCCGGGTGGCTGCAATGTTATCGATAAAGCCCCCTTGCTCGGCACGATAAGCCGCGACCCGCAAAGCCAGCTTGTTCCGAATGAGCGGAACGTTGATAAACCCTTCAATATTATTGTCTGACTCTCCCCTGCTAATCGTGGCGGCGCCCAAGACCACACCTACTTCGAGTTCGTCGTACTGTGGCTTGTTGGAGATAAGGCGTAACGTACCCGCCTGGGAACTCGCTCCAAACAAAGTGCCCTGGGGCCCTTTCAGAACTTCAATACGGTTCAAATCGGTTGCATAGAGGTCGATATTGCGACCCGACGTCGAAATAGGCGCTTCATCAAGATAGAGCGCTACGCTGGGCTCAGAGCCAAGTGCGGCGATACGCTCGCCGGTACGGCCAGCTGAAACGCCACGAATGAAGACCTCTTGCCGGCCCGGCCCTTGGCCATTGGCGCTAACGCCTGGAATGAGTGCAATGTAATCTTCGAAGTTATCGATTCGTAGCTCTTCGAGCTTAGATTCACTAATCGCCTGAATTGCAATCGCAACATCCTGCTGACTCTCGGAACGCCGGGTTGCGGTAACAATCACTTCCTCGAGCACAGCTCGATTACCGTCTGCCCCCTCTGCGTGTGCTGAGTTCGCAACCAGTGACAATGCAAGTACTTGGGCAGACACAGCGACAGCAATTGGCGTTTTTTTGAACCGGGGGGTATTACTCAAAGGAAATATCTCTTTCGTGCACGAAGAATTAAGGGCCGGAATTCTAGGCGTATTGTCGGTCGATAACAAATGACTCCGATGTTTACTGAATGCATTCAGGCGCCCGGGGCTATGCTCTCGACACCTTTTTCGACATAAATCCGATCTACAACGTAGGAAAACAGCGCGCCCGCGGTGTATCTGGGAAAATCAAGCCATTGAAAGCCGGTACCCAGAAATAGTTGACCAATCCGCGTCTCTCGCGCCTCTTCGAGCCAATGCCACTCCAACAACTGCGACAGTTCGACGCCATAGCTGACGCCAAGAGTAGCCACAAAAATAGACCACGAAGGCGCGCGAGGCAGCAGCCCTGCCAGCGCCAGATACAGGGCAACCGACCAAAGCGCGTCTCCTGCATGCTCTGAAATAAACATAGGCCACTCAATACTGGGCATTCGAGTGGCCAGACCAAATGCAATAGTCACGACCAACCACAGCAGATAAACCCAGCGGTGCCGCGCAGCCTCTAGCAACGAGATAGCCAAGATGGCCTAAAACTCGGGCTCGTCCCACCAAGGAAAGAACGCCGGAAGGTCCTTACTGACTTTCCCGGGAAACACAGGCGGGCGTTTTTCGAGGAAGGAATTGATGCCCTCGCTTGCGTCCGCAGACGTGCCTGTTGCGTTAATACCAGCCGTATCAATTCTGTGAGCCTCAATCGGGTCTGCAGCACCCAACATTTTCCACATCATATGTCGCGTCAGCGTCACTGAGATGCTTGAACTGGTATCAACCATCTCATGCGCCAGCTTCCTGGCCGCGGGAATAAGATTTTCAGGCTCGTGCAGACTGTGCAACAGGCCCGCATCCATCGCCTCTTCTGACTTAAAAATTTTCCCCGAGTAACACCATTCCAACGCTTTGCTGATGCCCACCAGCCTTGGCAAAAACCAGGAGGAGCACCCTTCGGGGACGATTCCACGAGCTGAGAAAACAAAGCCCATTTTTACGTTCTTGGCAGCCAAGCGAAAATCTGCAGCTAGGGTAATAGTCATACCCATACCTACCGCTGCGCCGTTGTAAGCAACAATGACCGGCTTAAGGCTGCGGTAGATGCGACGAGCAATTTCTCCCCCGCCATCACCGCGCTTGGTTTCCGTCAGTCGTTCTTCGTGCCCTTCCCAGGTTTTATCGCCCTGGGAAAGATCAGCGCCGGCACAGAACGCGCGACCGGCGCCAGTAATTATTATCGCCTTGACCTCGTCATCAGCGTCCGCCATGTCCAGCGCGGTGAACAGCTCCTCAAACATTGGTCCACTAAACGAGTTCATGGCCTCGGGCCGATTAAAAGTGATCGTGAGAAGATTGTCTTCTACGTCATACAGCAGGGCTTCAAAGTTCATTCAATTAATCTCTCAATTATTGGGTAGTGAATTTTAGGTTTCGATGAGGTCAGCCGCTTTCTCGCCAATCATTATGGCAGCGGCATTGGTGTTTCCCGAGACAAGCAAAGGCATTATGGAGGCGTCTGCGACCATCAGTCCGCCTACACCGCGAACGCGCAAGCGATCATCGACAACGGCGTGGGAATCTGCCCCCATTTTGCAGGTGCCAACAGGGTGGTACACCGTGTTGGCAGTCGCTCTAACGTGCGCCATAAGTGCATTATCGCCAACTCGATCAGGAGCTGGTGATATTCGTTCGAGGCGATAGTTATCAAGCGCCTTTGACTCAAACACCCGTTGCAAAAAGCGGATAGCAGCCAGCAAGGTCGAACGATCTATTTCGGCCGACAGATAATTGGGTTGTATACGCGGATATTCACGGGGGTCTGCACTGCTAATATGCAGATGCCCACGACTCTCCGGTCGGCTCTGATTCACCACTGCTGTCATGGCTGGGTATTTGGTGGGCTTAATTTTTCCTTCGGCATTGTACAGCGTGGCACCAGACGCAAAGTGCAACTGCACATCTGGCGCATCTAAACCCTCACGGGTATAGATAAAGCCACCAACAGGAGCCGACCCTGTGGTTAGAGGGCCGTCGCGGAGAAAAAACCACTTCATTGCGGCGCTAACAAGTCGCAGACCGCTCACTTCGCGATTTATTGACGACGCTGCTGGGCAACCGTAAACCATGGCCGCCTGGAGGTGATCCTGCAGGTTCTCGCCAACGCCTGGCAGGTGGTGGACCACATCAATACCGAGGCTTTTCAAATGGTCCGCCTGACCCACGCCCGACAACTCCAGTAGCGCCGGTGAATTAACAGCGCCACCACACAAAATAATTTGTTTGCTCGCTCGAGCACTGTGCTGCACACCGCGCACACTGTAATGCACCGTCTCAGCCTGTTTTCCAGCAAAGCCAATACGCTCAGCGTATGCATGAGTAACCACGGTTAAATTTGCTCGTCGCCTCACGGGTCGCAGATAGGCGGTCGCCGTACTGTGGCGACGACCGTTCTTCTGGGTGAACTGATAAAACCCAGAACCAAATTGATCGCCATCATTAAAGTCTTCGGTTGTTGGCACGCCCTGCTCAACTAGGGCATCGATGAAGGCGTCTTGAATAGCGCGCTTGTCCCGCACATCTTGCACGGCGAGTGGTCCCTCATTTCCATGGGTATCACTCGCGCCCCGCACCTGGTCTTCCGACTTTTTAAAGTACGGCAACACATCTTCCCAACCCCACCCACGATTGCCAGCCTGGGCCCAACTGTCGTAATCAAGCGGTACACCACGAATATAAATCATGCCGTTGATGGCGCTCGAACCACCCAGCACCTTGCCACGCGGCCAGTACAGCTCGCGGTTATCAAGCTCAGGCTCAGGAACAGTGGTATAGCCCCAATCGACCTTCGGATTCTTGAAGTTCGCCGCCCACCCTGCCGGAACATGCAGCATAGGGTTCAGATCACCGCCACCTGCCTCTAGTAACAGGACAGTGCTTGAAGACCGAGCCGACAAGCGATTCGCCAACACACAACCTGCCGAGCCGGCCCCCACAATGATGTAGTCGTAATCCAAAACCCGCCTTCCCCGTGCCTACAATGCTAATATAAAGGCTCACTAACAACACAAACCAGAGAAGTAGTATGTCGGATGCCATAGTTGAAATCAGAGATTACACCATCGAAGCAGCCTGGTATGACGAGTACAAGGTGTGGGCCGTTGAACTGGCAGCGCCATGGCTTAAGGCCAATCTCGATGTGATCGATTTCTGGATGGATGCAGGCATTGAACCTGAAGTTTCAGGATCTGCCCCGGTTGTGTCTCCAAACGGCCAGGCTAACATCTGCTGGATCATTCGGTGGCCCAGTGAGAGCGTGCGCAATGAACAGTTCCGCACCATCATGAGCTCCCCAGAGTGGGCGGAAATTTGGGCCAAGCACCCCAATGAAAACGCCTACTTGCACATGAACGCGCGCTTCATGAAGGCCGCCTGAGTCCAAGCGGACAATCCATGATTGAAACACTTCAGGGCTTTCTCGCCGAGCAACTGGGCTTAGCCAGCGCCCCGCCCATTTTGGGCATCGCGCTCGCATTGGTTATTTTGTTTTCCACTGCGGGCGTCGTCTGGATTATAGGCAAGGTGCTATTAACGCGCCTGCTGGTCCGCCTGATTAAGGCGAGCGCCACGCAAAATGATGATGAACTGTTAACGCGCAACGTACCTGGGCGTCTCTCGCATGCGCTTGTTGCGTTAACCATTAGCTCGCTGGCTCCGGCGCTCTTACAAGACTATCCACAGACAGCCAACGTCCTAAACGTCGCCGCACTGATTTATTTCATCGTCGTCGTGACATTGGTGATCGATGCGTTACTCGACACCCTGCTGGTGATCTCAAGCCAATATGAGTTCTCTAGAGAATTGCCCCTTAAAAGTGTGTTTCAAGTTCTCAAACTCGGCATCTGGTTTCTCGCCATCATGCTTGCCCTATCGCTCGTTCTTGGCAAATCACCACTAACGCTATTCGCCGGGCTAGGAGCGATGACAGCCGTTTTCATGCTCGTCTTTAAAGACCCTATTCTTGGCTTTGTTGCTGGCATTCAGCTGAGTTCCAACAATATGGTGAGCGTAGGTGACTGGATCGAGATGCCGCAACACGGCGTCGACGGCGACGTCCTTGAAATTGCTCTGACTACCGTAAAGGTTCGAAATTTCGACAACACCATTACTACAGTCCCTACACAAACGCTCATCAACGACAGCTTCAAAAACTGGCGCGGCATGCAAGATTCAGGGGGTCGTCGAATCAAACGGGCCGTTGTCGTCGACCTCACAAGCGTGAAATTTTGTGATGACGCTATGCTTGCACGCTTTAGCCAGATCAACTATATCGCCGATTACCTGGCAGCGAAGACGGCAGAGCTGGCCAGTTTCAATAGCGAACTCGATTTAAGTTCCCCCGCAAACGGGCGTCGGTTAACTAACCTAGGTACCTTCCGCGCCTACGTTGAGGCTTACCTGCGCCACCACCCACAGATCAACCAAAACCTCACCTTACTGGTCAGACAACTAAAGCCCACAGAAACCGGATTGCCCATAGAAATCTATGTCTTCTCCAAGGAAAAGCGCTGGGCACAATACGAAGGCATTCAGGCGGATATCTTTGATCATATTTTGGCGTCGGCACCGGAATTCGATTTGCGCGTCTTCCAGAACCCAACAGGTGGAGATTTTCAACGACTACGCATTGCGTAAGTAGTCATCCCCGGCGCTTTCACGCCTGCGCACAGCGCAATTGGCCAGGCTTAATCTATTCAGAAGCTGTTCAGCCAAACTTATCTAGGCTCCGGGTCACCCCATTGCTCGGAACATTCCATGCCAAAAATTGTTCTACAGTGCCTAATAGCCGCTGCCTGTGTTGGCCTCCTTACGGCCTGCGCCAGTGATCCTATTGTCAACCGTTCAGGCGTAGACCCTTTGGTTTACAAACGCGACCTCAGTGATTGCGAACGCTATGCTGACGAGGTTCGAGTCGCGCAAAAAGCGGGCGTCGGCACCCTCGCCGGCGCTGCTGCGGGTGCGGTGATTGGTGTGATCGTTGGCGACACCGGCCGCGGCGCGGGAGTCGGCGCTGTGCAGGGCGCCACATCCGGAACCGTTAGCGGGGTCAGAGAACGTCGCACGGTGGTACGGAACTGCCTGCGAGATCGAGGTTATTCGGTCTACAACTAGACACCACTAAATCAATGCTCACTCGTATTTATTCCCCGGGCTCGAGACGTGCTGCAGCATGTCTTCGGGAACGTCGGGCATCTGAGTCTCAAAAAGCTCACCCGTCACCGGCGGGTCAATATCGAACACATTGTTGAACTTGTGCACAGAATCCCAGATGCCGATTGCAATCGTCAGCTCCACCACCTGCTCTTCACTGAAGTGTTCTTTCAAGCGTTGCATCAACGCGTCGTCAACGCCTCGGGCATGGTTGTTGATAAAGTCCTCAGTCAGATCCAGGGCAATTTTCAAGCGATCGTCGAGATCCGAGTTCTGATGATCGAGCATTTGCACAATCATCTCTTCACTCATTCCATTCTGCCGCGCCGCGGCAGATCGTGCAGGAATTCAGTAACGGCAACCGTTTAGGTTGGCCGACTTCAAACGCACCAAATCTTTCAGTATCGGATCAAGGTTGCTGTGCGACCACAACACCCCATAACGAAACATGAATCCCTTAAACAGGTCGGGGCAATTGGCGTAGACGCCCGCAAACCCTTCCAATCCATCCGCTTCTTTAACTCTCGGCATACCAAGCTCCCTAAAAATCCCGCATGACCACTACCTACATCTTGGCATAAAACAGGATTTAGACGAAGAGCGCAAATAGACCCAACCCCAGTATTCCATTGGGTTAAAGTGGTACCGCGAATCTCTGTGGGTTACTGTTAAACGCGCAATGCTAGACGCTTTTGTAAACCGCAATAAAGGGGAACGGTTTGACCACTCCAGCCACTGGAAACCTAACTTGGCGTGTTCGCACCATGTTCGCCGCAGGACAAATACCTGAAGGCATACAGACAACCTCATTCGGCTTCTTCCTGCTTTTTTTCTACAATCAGGTACTGGGCTTATCAGGTTTTCACGCAAGCATTGCGATTGTTATCGCACTCTTGTTCGACGCCATCAGCGACCCTATCATTGGTTCTTGGTCCGATAGCTACAAGCACCGATGGGGACGCAGACACCCTTTTATGTATGCAGGCGCCGCCCCCTTTGCGATCTGCTTCTATTTGTTGTTCTCACCCCCAGCTGGGCTGAGCGAACAACAGGTTTTCTGGTGGCTGGTTGTGTTCTCGGTTCTCACTCGAACCACCCAGTCAATCTATTCCATTCCGCACACCGCACTCACCGCTGAACTGTCTACCGACTACCAAGAACGCACCCAGTTATCATCACTCCGGCAAGTATTCCAGAATGTCGGCTCGTTAATGGTTTTCCTCATCGGCTTGCAGATCTATTTTGGCGCAACACCACAATACCCGAACGGCCAGTTAAACCCTGAGGCCTACCCAAAGTTCGCCGCCATGTTTGCTGCAATTATTTTCTTCGGCGTGCTTCTAACTGCCGGCGGAACTCATAGCCACATCCCCTTTTTGCCCCAGGCCCAACCGACTAGCCGAGGTTTCAGCCTAGGGCAGGTTATGCGTGAAGCTGGACAAGCCTTTGGATTTCGCTCGTTTCAGGTCATTGTTCTCACCGCCATACTGTTTGGCATGACCATGGGCATGGTGTCGGCCTTATCAATATATCTGGGCACACTCTATTTTCAGTTTAGTCTTGCTCTAATCGGACTGAGCTTTCCAGCCTCAACATTTGGTGCTTCCCTCGGCGCTGCACTGGCAACGCCGCTAGGGCGTATATTCAACGAGAAGAAAACCCTGCTGATTTTTGGCCTACTCTGGTACGCCTTCTGGAACACGCTACCCATCATTCTCAGCCTGTTAGGCCTTTTCCCAAAACCGGGCGATCCCCTGCTGTTTTACCTAGTCATGACCTCAAACGCGATTTGCGCGATGGGTATCGGAGTGCTCATGGCCATGATTTGGTCGATGATCGCGGACATCACCGATCAGCATGAGGAACGGCACGGCGGGCGTAACGAAGGCATTTACTTTGCGGCGTCATCCTTCGCAACCAAGGCAATCAGTGGATTTGGCATCGTTATCTCAGGAGTGGTGGTTGACCTCGCCGGCATTCAACGCGGCGCTACGATTGAAACTATTGATCCAGAGTCCCTTTGGACACTCGCTATGGCAATGGGCCCCGGCGTTCTAACACTGATCACAATCACCGCGATCGCTGCCAGTTTTTACGACCTGTCCAAGGCAGAACAAAGTCGAATTCGAGCAGTTATTCTTGAGCGTACATAAGTAACGCCGCACATCTCGTCGCGATCACAGAAGACCTGTGAACCTGTTCACAGGTCGCCCGCCGATTCCGTTACCTAATATGCCAAAGCTGCATTTGACCCTGTATTTGAAGGGTAGCCATGGGTACAGTGCAAACGAACTCCCTGACCTGTGTAGCTGCGATCAACACATCAGACTCTAATCCCGTTTTTAGTCGTGCCCTGCGGGCAATGACCTGGAGTACTGTATCCACCGGTGCCAATACGATTATTGGTCTGGCTGGCTTCTTTATCCTCGTCCGTATACTCGGGCCAACCAACTATGGCCTGGTTGCGATGGCCACGGTTGCCTTGGCAATACCGACAGCACTAGCAGGGGATGCGTTGAGTCAGGCTCTGATTCAACAAAAGAAACTCGACAAGTCAGCCCAGACCAGCACATTCATACTTGAGCTAAGCATTGCATTGGTCATGTGCGCAATATTGCTGGCGAGCGCGGGAATGATTGCCCAGACTTTTGATGAGCCCATTGTTGAAACGCTCATAATCGCACTTAGTCCAGTGCTACTACTCAAGTCTGCAGCCTCGGTACCGTCGGCCCAATTACGTCGTAATCTACAGTTCAAGGCTATCGCTTTTATTACGGCAGGCTCCACCCTGATCAGTATGATCGTTGGCGTGACCCTCGCATTGCTGGACTATGGCTACTGGGCTCTGGTCGCCATGCAGCTTACGCAGCCTGGGGTACGGACGGTTAGCGTATTTGTCGCCTCGCGTTGGTTGCCAACGGCTACTCCAAGCTGGTCGAGTTTGCGGCCACTGCTGCACTTTAATCTACACACGCTTGTACTTCGGCTGATGCGAGCCCTAACGGCAAATCTACCTCGAGCATTGATTGGTGCTATTTTGGGCGCGACCGCTCTGGGTTTGTTTGATGTATCGCGGCGGCTCTTCAAACGCATCAGCAGCTTACTCATTCAACCGCTAACCAACGTGACCTTGCCGGTCGCGAGCAAGTTGCAGAATGACATTGAAGGTCTTAGGCAGTGGCATCGATTCAGCAGTGTCGCAATCACTGCCTTGGCCTACCCCATGTACATTGGCATCGCAGCCATAATGCCGGCTGCCGGACCATTGCTCTTCGGCGAGCAATGGCTGGATGCCATATTGCCGATGCAACTGATGATGCTGGTAGGTGTACGCAACGCGACGGCCATTTTTAACGGTGGCATATTACGCGGCCGCGGAAAGCCAGAGCTGACTACTCGCATCGCTGCCACGACTCTGGCCATCTCCTGCTTATTACTACCAGTAAGCGTTGGCTTTGGAGTGTCAGCCGTCATCGGCGCGATGCTGGTCGGCTCCATTGCATCCTGGCTTGTCGGCACCTACTACGTCGATCGCGAACTTGGGACCGGCGTGGCGAAACAAGTGCTCATTGGTTGGGAGAGCCTAGTCTCTGCCTGCATAATGTTCATTGTAATCACTGCCGCACCCTTCCTGTTACCAGCAACTCTCTCTGCTGGGGTGGTGCTACCGTTACTTGTGTTGCTCGGTGCGGCGACACACTATTTGGCACTTTGGATACTACAGCGAGACATGGCGCAGTTGTTCGCTACGCTGACTCGGGCTGTACTGGCTCGTGACCGTAAAGCCATCAAAAAACTGCTTAAGGGCAATTTGCCGGGCCTGTCCTAGGTGTGAAACAGGGCACCAACTTGAACTTCTGACTCACAAGCGGGTAACAATTCCGGTACTACAGGGCCTGTAGTATTGACAACGTTACTATCGCCGGAGCTAAGGAAGGGCGCGATTTGATTTTGCAACAGTCAATCCGCTACCTAATCGCAACCCTGTTAAGGACCCTGCCGCTTTCGGCTCTTGCGACGGACTTCCGTGCAATTGCTACGGGCGATTGGTCTAACCCCAATATATGGTCGCCAATTGGTGCCCCAACTCTAAAAGACACCGTATTAGGGCTAGGCACCAACAACGTCACGGTCACCAGCGCCCATGAAATCGGTGACAGCACAGCTAACGACGCACTCACTTTCGACGGTGAAGGCCGCCTTAAACTCGCCTCAGGCGCCACCCTGACCGTATATGGGCACTTTCACGCATTAGCCTATCGTTCCGAGCTTGTCATTCACGATGACGCACAACTACTCTTCAGTTCTGCCTTCGGGCAACTCTTCCACTTCCAGCAATCGTCCTCTGAGCAACTGGTCACCTTCAACGGCCAATCTGGTGCCCGAGGCAAAATCGGTCTCTCTCCAACTGCCGAAGGTCACTATTTCTTTCTTACTGAGGGCTTTCGCGACAGTCGAGTTAACGGCTCGTACGGCATTATCGAGGACGCGTTTGATCCCGTCTCCGAGCTTGGCTGGGAGATGTATATGAACAACACTCCTGGCGTCTCTATCATCGAGGCCGATCACATCGAATTCTTGCGTTGCGGCGGTATTAGAGTTATCGGGCTGGGCGCTGGTGAGTTCACTCAGGTAAGACTCGACGCCCTAACTTTTCGCGATCAGGCAAAAAGCAACATCACACAGCAACGTTTTTATAGCTCAGAACGACGGCGGCCAACCGACCAGACTTATCGCCGATAGCACCGAGAATACTTAAATATACGCCGAGGCTGACAATCCCCACGGCTGGTCAACACATCAGCTACGCGGAGACGCGGTATTACGAAACTATTGGTTCGAATCACACAAGAGCCAACAATCTGACAACGGAGATGCGGTACTAACCAATGGTCCACAACGTTTTGTTGATGAGTTCAACGGCGCCATACCCACCCTAACCCTTGAACACTCAGGCACCATCGGTGACTCATTGGGCTCGGACAAACACCCCGTATTGTTTTCGTTCAATGAATCCACAGGTATTCAGGTATTAGCTCGCCACAACGTCGCGCGCGTCGCTGCTGATACTCATTCGATCGCGCTAGACGAGAACGGATTAACCCCTCCAGGTGCCGGACTTGCACTGACAGACAACGTATTTTTCTTTGATGCCCTCAACGGCGTATCGTCTGGCTACGGTATCGGCAGCGCCTCGGGTCCCGAGGTTATCAACGCTGACACCTTTAATCTGGTCGACTACAACCTCTACTCGCAACTCGCATCCGATGGAACCGACGACTCACTAGGTGTGCATCAGGCGCCTTTCAACGCACCGATTGATGCCTTCTCTCGAAGAATGTCACCACACTTCTTTGACTCCTCTCGCAATTTGGCGTCTTGGGATGAATCGCTCGGCGGGCCAGGCGACGCTAGACATGCCATCGAGAAGATGAAGAAACGTAACGACGACAGCGGTTTCGATCCGCGCTACGACGTCACTGCTCTGGTTGAATATGTGGCCAAAGGCTTTGCGGTGACTCACGCTCAAGCGATTGCCAGCGATGGCGAGCGAATGGGGCCAACTCTAAACTCGCCCGCGATTGCCCCGGTAATTCTGACCGAGCCACAAAGTCAAAATGTGTCTGAGAACGAACGGGTTACGCTGTCTGTTGAGAACACCGGCGTACCACTGCCAATCTACCAGTGGCAGCTCGATGGGCAGAACATCCCAGGGGCCATCAGCTATGACTACAGTTTCACCGCGTTAGCCGCAGACGCCGGCGACTACAGCGTAGAAATCTCCAATGCATCAGGCACCGTTAACAGTGAGATAGCCGTACTGACGGTCGAAATCACGCCAGTTGCGCCGATCATCAACACCCACCCTGAGAGCATCATCGTTACCGAAGGTGAAGCGGCAACAT
>JALZVT010000027.1 GCA_023300545.1 Pseudomonadales bacterium | reverse complement strand
GTGCCCATGCGATTCATCTGGGGTTGAGGTTCGGACCACGTTAAGAAAATACTTGATACTGTGCATTCATACAGCTAATGTGGCCGACCCCTGTATATAAAGACAGTATCATGATCAGCACCAACATCAGCTCTTCACCTGCTGCCGCTTCAGCGCGACCCACAAAAACAACCCCCGCCAACCTGCTCTCTCACCCACAGTTGTGGCGCGCAGGGCAGCTCGGCCAGCTCAACTCACAACACAACAGTGGCATCACCAGCGGCTATCCCGAGCTTGACGCCCAGCTGCCTGGTGGCGGCTGGCCACGCGCAGGGCTTGCGGAGGTCATGCATGCCCAGCCCGGGCTGGGTGAATTACGCCTGCTGGCCCCCGCACTGGCTGATCTGAGTCAAGATGAAGACCGCTGGATCGCCTGGATCAATCCACCCGCAATCCCTTACGCTCCGGCCCTGGGCCGCTTTGGCATACGCAGCGACCGCATGCTCATGATTCACCCTAAAAACCACGCTGACGCACTCTGGGCCGCTGAACAGGCCGCTCGCTCCGGTACCTGCAGCGCCGTGCTCATCTGGCTCGACGAAAGCAGTCTGAAGCACGCCGAAACCCGTCGCCTGCAAGTTGCGGCCAAGCAGGGCAACAGTTTTGCGTGCCTGTTCCGCTCGACTCAGGGCGCCCAGCACGCCTCAGCCGCAGAACTGCGGTTACAACTGCACACTCCAGATACCCAGACCGATACCCAAACAAACGTCCCAAGCGATAGCAGCCACTACAGCAACATGCAGGTAGACGTTTTGAAGCGTCGCGGCGGTTGGGCAATCGATAATATTGATATCGACCTGGTAGGCGACGACCCTATTCAGCGCCTGCAAGACATCCAGCAACAACTGTCACTATGGCGCGGTATGCAGCAGCAACCGTTACGTGCTGCACCCCAGCCAGCACGGGCTACGCCGACGGCCCCCCGCTCCATATCTGCCGTTGTGCAGCAGCTGCACTAATGCACCATGCTGTGGTTATGTGTCTATTTTCCCTGTCTTGGGCTCGAGGTGTGCCAAAAAAACGCTGACGCCAGTTTAAACAACGAGCGTCCTACCGTGCTGTTGGCCGACAACAAGGTCATGCAGCGCAACCTGCAGGCGCAAAAACGCGGCATTCACATCGGCACCAGTCTTGCCGCAGCCCACAGCATTGCCTCAGACCTTTGGCATCTGCAGCGCAACCCGGCCGCAGAAATCGACCGCCTGAACTACCTAGGACAGGTGCTGTACGGCTTCAGTAGTCACGTCTGTCTCGACAGCACACCGGGTGGCTATCTCGACTTTCCAGATAATGTGCACCACAGCGTACTGCTTGAAATCAGCGCGAGCCTTACTCTGTTTGGCGGGCTGAATAATCTGTGGCAAACCATCGAAAAGCAGATGCTCCAATTGCAGCATCACGTGCAACTGCAGGTCGCCGCAACGCCGTTAGCGGCCCTGAGTGGCGCTCGCTGGCAACATCACAGCAGCACGACAAACAACACTCCGACAAACAACACCACTCCGCAAAAAGTTCTCGATAAGACGCTCCGCGGCTTGCATGCCATGCCGCTTAACTGTCTAGCCATCAGCGAGCGTGACGGCGAGTCGCTACATAACATGGGGCTGCGTCATTGCGGCGCGTTGCTCGACTTACCCCCCAAAGAGTTAGGTCAACGGTTTGGCAAAACACTCGGCAACTATTTACAACGGCTCACCGGCGCAAGCCCCGACCCTCGTCTGCCCATAGAACCTCCGCATTACTTTGCAACCAGCACTCATCTGCTCGACGCCTGTACCAACAAAACCGCGCTGCTGTTTCCCATAAAAAGACTGTGCCAAGAGTTTGCGCATTGGCTCATCGCTCAGCAGCTGGGTGTGTGTCTGTTGCGCTGGGAATTTGCGAACCACAGCGGAGAGGCTAATACGCTTGATGTGCGTACTACCCGCGCCTGCCAGGCGAGCACTCTGCTACTCAGCCTTTCGCAACTGCAACTCGAACGCTGCGAGCTGCCCCGGGACGTACTCGACATTCGACTCACCAGCATCGAACTGGAACCCTGGGAAAATCACAGTGACAGCCTATTCCCCCAGCTTTTTCCAGCATCAGGCGCAAGCAACAACAATCAACCGCCTCTCACCGATCTGCTCGACAAACTACGCGCACGCCTCGGCCCGAACGTCTGCACCGGACTACGCGAACACCCCAATCACCGCCCAGAACACGCCTGGCAGCCCCACCCCTTAACCCACGTCAAGCGCCGCGGCTCATTTAATAAACAGCGCGGCTCTCTTAATAAACAGGGCGGCTCTCTTAATAAAAAGAGCGGTTCTCTACAAAAGAACGGCTCCGCTCAGCCTTCCGAGGCAATCAACAGCGATACCGCCAGTGGCAAACACCGTCCGCTGTGGCTGCTCCCGCAACCCACCCCGGTACAAGGACAAACACTAAAGCTGCTGTACGGCCCCGAACGCCTGCAGGGTGGCTGGTGGGAAGACCAGCGCATGCGGCGCGACTACTACATTGCCCAAACCAGCAAACAGCAACGTCATGGCGGTTACAGCTGGGTGTATTGCGAACTCAAACACTGGTTTGTTCATGGTTATTTTGGTTAGCAACCTGTGAGCACCTCAGAACCACCTCCCGGCTTTGCCGAACTGCACTGTGTAACCAACTACAGCTTTTTGCGTGGCGCCTCGCACCCCGAAGAGCTTGTGCAGGGCGCGGTCGACCTCGGCTACAAGGCGCTGGCAATCACCGATGAGTGTTCTGTCTCTGGTGTAGTGAAGGCCCACCTGGCGGCCAGAAAAACACCTCTAAAGCTAATAATCGGTGCAGAATTTCAGTGCATTGATGGCTTTACTCTGGTGTTGCTGGCACCCAACCGAACCGCCTATGGACAGCTCTGCACCTTGATCACAAAACTGCGGCGGCGCGCTCAAAAAGGCAGTTATCATATTGAGCTAAGCGATCTCGACCGTGGCGTCAACGAATGCATTGCCCTGTGGATTCCATTTGGCGGCGAACTGAGTCGCTCGGCCGGCCAGACCGGCACCAACCAAGCAACAGATATCTTAGCCTCCAACGCAAAAGACACGGCACTAAAAGCTCAGGGTGCTGCCCGTAAAAGGCGACGTACCCGCGCCCCAAGCGTGCCTTCAGACTCAGACAACACCCACTATGACCAGGGCGTGCAGTTGCGCAGCATCAGCACACTCATCAATGAAGGTAGTGCGCTGCAACAGCGGCTACCCAAGCTGTACCTCGCTCTAGAATTATTCTTAGATCAGCACGACCTCGACAAAACAGCGCTGGCTCTCACTCTGTCAATGCGCCTGAACTTGCTCATTGTGGCCACTAACGACGTACACCTGCATCACCCTACACGTAAACCACTGCAAGACGTGCTCACGGCCATACGTCATCGCAGCCGTGTGAGTGAGCTCGGCTTTGAATTACAAAGTAACAGCGAACGCCATCTGCAACCGCTAGCTAAGTTACTGCATCGCTACCCCCCGGAAATGCTGCACAGCAGCCTTGCGATTGCTAGCCAATGCCATTTCAGTCTCGACGAACTGCGCTACGAATACCCCGCCGAGCTGGTGCCACCGCACTACTTGAAGAAAACGGCGCAACACACCCAACAACAAGACGACCCGTTAACCACTCAGTCGACCGAAAAAGACGGTGCCAGCGCCTACTTGCGCGACCTGACGTACCACGGCGCTGGCATTCGCTGGCCAGAGGGCACCCCCGAGCCTGTGCGTTTACTGATCGAAAAAGAACTCGTACTCATTCGTGAGCTGAGCTACGAACACTACTTTTTGACCGTACATGACATTGTGCAGTTTGCACGCTCTCGAGGCATTCTGTGCCAGGGGCGTGGTTCAGCCGCCAACTCGGCCGTGTGCTATTGCCTGTTCATCACCGAGGTTGACCCAGATCGTATGCATCTGTTGTTCGAACGCTTTGTTTCCAAAGAGCGCAACGAACCCCCTGACATTGACGTCGATTTCGAACACGAGCGACGCGAAGAAGTTATTCAATATATCTACACCCGCTACAGTCGCGAGCGCGCCGCTCTGGCGGCGACCCTCATTACCTATCGCCCAAAGAGCGCCATTCGCGACGTTGGCAAAGCGCTTGGGCTCGACAGCGATCTGCTCGATCTGCTGGCCAAATCCATGGCGTGGTGGGATAACAAAGACGAGCTGGCGGAACGCTTTCGCAACGCTGGTATCGACCCGAAGAGTCGTGTTGCCAAGCAGTTTCTATTTCTGGTGCAACAAATTCTGGGCTTTCCTCGTCATCTGTCCCAGCATGTTGGCGGCTTCCTGATCTCCCGCGGACCCATCACGCAGCTGGTGCCCGTAGAGAACGCAGCCATGGTCGACCGCACTGTCATTCAGTGGGACAAAGACGATTTGGAAGCACTTGGCCTGTTAAAAATAGACGTGCTCGCACTGGGTATGCTCACTGCCATACGTAAGGCTATCGACCTGCACAATGAATTCTACGCGCTGCCTAAAGAGCGGCAATTGCGCGTGGCCAACATCCCCGCCGAAGACCAGGCCACTTACGCCATGCTGCAACGTGGCGATAGCGTGGGCGTGTTTCAGGTCGAATCGCGCGCACAAATGGCCATGTTGCCGCGACTAAAACCGCAGAATTTCTACGACCTGGTCGTTGAGGTTGCCATTGTTCGGCCAGGCCCAATCCAGGGCGACATGGTTCACCCCTACCTGCGCCGTCGCCAAGGGCTCGAAACCCCAACCTATTCCAACGATGCCGTGCGCGCCGTACTCGAACGCACACTCGGCGTCCCTATTTTCCAGGAACAGGTGATCGAACTCGCTATGGTTGCTGCCGGTTTCACGGCGGGTGAAGCTGACCAGTTACGGCGGGCCATGGCCGCCTGGAAACGCCGCGGCGGCCTTGCTCCCTTTCAAGACAAACTCATCAACGGCATGCTGGAACGCGGTCACGATCAGGAATTTGCCGAACGGGTTTTCAAACAGATTCAGGGCTTTGGCGAATACGGTTTCCCCGAGTCCCACGCCGCAAGCTTTGCGCTGCTGGTGTATATCTCAGCCTGGTTAAAACGGCACAGTCCCACCGCGTTTTACTGCGGCTTATTGAACAGCCTGCCAATGGGGTTCTACAGCCCATCACAACTCATCCAAGACGCCCGACGTCACGACGTTGAAGTTTTACCCGTGGATGTGCAGCACAGCGAGTGGCACCACCAACTGGTACCGACCCACCGCGGCAATGTGCCTGCATTACGGCTAGGATTGCGGTTGGTCAAAGGTTTGCGGCAGCCCGCAGGGGAAACCATCATGGCCGCACGCACCACAGACCACCCTCACTTTGAGACTCAAGCCGATCTGCAAAGACGCACCAGGCTAAACCGACAAAGCCTCGAGTTTCTGGCCAGAGCCGGCGCCCTGAACAGCCTCTCCCAACATCGCCATCAAGCCCACTGGGACGTTGCCGGCCTCAGCAAGCCATTGCCGCTGGAGGAGGTGGCAGACGCCGGTGGCGGCTATATAAACGCCGGTGACGGCTATATGAAAGCCCGTGGCTATGCCCCACAACCCAGTGAGGTCGC
>JALZVT010000026.1 GCA_023300545.1 Pseudomonadales bacterium | reverse complement strand
CGGCGCCCAGGTCATCAGGCCTACTATCGCGTTAATGGTGTCAGCACTTTGCTCAACGTTTGCCACATAGCCCGTCAGGGCCAGCATCGCGCCAATCATCGCCCCGCCTATGCCCTTGGCCAGTTTCTGCACAAAGCTCGCGGTGGAATAGATCAGGCCGTCAGCACGCACCCCGTGGCGCAACTGCGCGTACTCCACCGTATCGGGCAGCATGGCCCAGCCCAGCACCGCCACCGGTGTCGCGCCCAGCGACACCAGCGAGCCACTGATGAAAATGCCCACGATGGCGTCTTTGGGCATCAGGTACAGCAGTACACAACCCACCAGCGTAATCGCCGCTCCAATGTAAATTGATCGACTTTTGCCAAGCCAGTCGGCAAGCCGTGGCACGGCGATCAAACCGATCACCATTACACCCAAGGTCACCAGAAAATAGGTGCCAATCAGGTCGGGGCGCTCGACGTAATATTTAAAGTAATAGGGCGTGGCCGCCGAGCGCAGGGTAAAGCCCAGCATGCCGCAGCAGAAAATGCCGATCACTACCCACAGGTGAGGGTTGCGCAAAATGGGGTCTAAGTTGAGCGGGGTTCGAACGGTTTTCAGCGGCGCTTGTTCTAGCGTAACAAGGGTTTCTTTGGCCGCCGCAAAGGCTACCCAGATCAGCAGCGTTGCCACCACCGCAAACAGCATCATGGTGCGTTGGTAACCCTCGGCTTCGGTCTCTGCCAACCCCACCAGCCCGGGCATGCTCACGCTCACCAGCAACCCACCGCTAAAGGCGCAGGCCATGCGCACGGTCGACAGTGTTGTGCGCTCGTCGTAGTCGTCGGTCATGCGCGCAGTGAGTGAGGAATACGGCAAGCCCACCACCGTAAACGCGATGCCAAAGCCAATGTAGGTGGCGTAAGCCCAAATCAGTTTGCCGTTTTCTGACAAATCAGGAACCGTAAACATCAGCACGGCCAGCACCGCCAGCGGTATCGCGCCAAACAACAGATACGGACGCATCGCTCCCCAGCGAGTTTGGGTGCGATCCATCACCATGCCCATCAACGGGTCGGTTACTGCATCTACAATACGCGCGACAAAAATCACCGAGCCGGCTGCTGCGGCGCTAATGCCAAACACATCGGTGTAAAAATACATGAGGTACGTCATGGCACTCATGAAAAACAGGTTGATGCCAAAGTCGCCCAACCCATAGCCCCAGGTGCGGGTTCGATTGAGCTGGCGCTCTGCGCGTTGTGCCGACTGGGTATTCATCAAATGGCCTGGGCTGCGGCAAGCGCGGTTATTTCTGCGTCACTAAAACCAAAGTGTTCGAGAATTTGAGCGGAGTGTTCGCCCACATCGGGTGCGGCTCGAGCAAAGCGCGCCGGGTGCGGAAAGCCTGACAAATTAATGGGCGAACGCACCAGTTGAATGTCACCCAATTCTGGGTGTGGCGCGGGTTGCGCCATTTTCAGATGCTTAACTTGCGGGTCGTCAAAGGCCTGACCAATGTCATTAATAGGGCCACAGGGCACACCCGCCGAGTTAAGGCGCGTGACTAATTCTGCAATGTTGAACTGTTGGGTTACCGCAGACAGTGCGGCCTTCACCTCGTCTCGCCCCGTTGCGCGCTCCCGCGCGGTCAGAAACCGCTCGTCGGCATACAGCGCGTTGGCATCGAGCGCCGCGCACAGGCGCTCCCACATGCGTTGAGTGGGTGCGGCCAAATTCACCAGCCCATCGCTTGCCGGGTAGGTGCCCATGGGTGCCTGGGTGGGGTGGTCGTTGCCCTGGGCCTTCGCCACTTCGCCGTTCATGGTGTAACGCGCGCCCTGAAAATCGAGCTTGCTCAGCATGCCTTCCAGCAACGACGTGTGAACCCACTGGCCGTCGCCCGTGCGTTCTCGGTGCAGCAGTGCAAGCAATAGGCCCTGCCCTAAGAACATGCCCGCCGTGGTGTCGCTGATAGCAATGCCCACCCGTGTTGGGCCACTGTCGGCATCTCCCGTCACGCTCATCAGCCCGCTCATGCCCTGCACAATCTGATCCACACCCGGACGTTCACCGTAAGGCCCGTCTTGGCCAAAGCCGGAAAGGCTTGCGTAAATTAATGCCGGGTTGTGTTGTTTTAGAGTGTCGTAATCGATGCGCAAGCGGTGCTTAACGTCGGCGCGAAAATTCTCCACCACCACGTCAGCCTGCTCAACCAGGCGAATAAACGCCGCATGGCCTTCCGCGGTTTTTAAATCAATGCCAAGGCTTTGCTTGTTGCGATGCAGGTTCTGTTCGTCTGGGCCGCGACGCCCACCAGTAATCGACCCACTGCCCGGCGGCAGTTTTTGCTCCACCTTAATAACTGTCGCGCCCCAGTCGGCCAGCAGCCGCACCGCCGTCGGGCCAGCCCGGGCGATGGTCATGTCGAGCACGGTGAGGTGCGCCAGTGGGCCGCTCACGGCGGCGGCGTCCTGATTTTTGATGCCCTTAGCGCCCACCGCGAATCAGCCTGCCGGGCAGCGCGTCGGTTGCTTGACCGTTTTGGTAGGTCACCTCGCCCGCGACCAGTGTCGCCAGATAACCGTCAGCCAACTGTTCGAGTCGTGCGCCACCCGCGGGTAGATCATTCACAATGCGCGGCGCGCGCACGCGCAGGTTGTCGAAGTCGATGAGGTTAATATCAGCGCGCATACCTGGCACCAGCAAGCCTCGATCGCTCAGGCCAACAGCCAACGCGGTGTCGCGGGTTTGGGCTTTGATCAACGTGGGCACATCTATTAGCTCACCCCGGGTGCGGTCTTTGCCCCAGTGCGACAATAAATAAGTGGTGTAGCTGGCGTCACAGATGGTGCCCACGTGCGCACCGCCATCACCCAACCCCATCACCGTGTTCTTCGACAAAATCATGTCGCGGCAGCAATCGAGGTTGTTTTCGCTGTAGTTGGCAAAGGGCGTATACAGCATTTGCCGGCCGTCCATTTCCAGCATCGCATCATAGGTATAGGCCCAGACGTCTTGGCCCAGTGCTCGGGCTTTGGCCGCCACACTGTGTTCGGGTGCGGGTTCGTAATCAGGCGGATCGCCCAACACCCAGACCTTTTCAAAGTCAGCCATTAGCCGCGCAAACAGTTTGAAATTGGCAGAGGGTGACTCGGCCAATACCGCTGCGCGAACTTCGGGCTGTTTAAGCGTTGCCACTCGCTCAGCCAGCGGCAAGGTGCTCAAGCGCTTAAAGGTGGGGTGCGTCATAAAGGGGTTCACGCTGCCGGTGAGCCCCAGCAACACACCAATGGCGCGTGGCGCTACCTGTCCTTTTATTGGCGTGCCACGCGCAACGGCTGCATCAATCTTGTCGAGCATTTTGCGCCAGCCGTGGGGCGAGATGCCCTGGGCCAGTGATATCGACATGGGTCGCGTACTTTCTCGCGCCATGGTTTCGATCAACTCAAACTCGGTGTCGAGCTCATCAAAATCGCTGATCAGTTCAATCACGCCACAGCCGGCGTCTCGCACGCCGGCAGCAATGCCCAGCAGTTCAGCACGCTCGGCGGTTAGCGACGGTGTGGGTTCGCCGTTGCTCGATTTGTGGTTCAAGGTGCGCGAACTGGAAAACCCCAGCGCTCCGGCTTGCAACGCCTCGGTGGTCAGCGCACGCATTTGTTTGATGTCGTCTTCGGTGGCCTCTTCGCGATCAGCACCACGTTGGCCCATCACATACACGCGCAACGCGCCGTGGGGCATCTGGGTGCCAATGTCCATATCGAAGTGCCGCGGTTCGAGCGCATCCAGATAATCGGGAAAACTCTCCCAGTTCCAGCTAAGGCCTTCGTGCAGCGCAGCCCCTGGAATGTCTTCTACCCCCTCCATCAACTGCACCAGCATGTTGTGGTCGGTATCGCGCACCGGGGCAAAGCCCACGCCGCAATTGCCAACCACCACCGAGGTCACGCCATGGTGTGACGAGGGCGCCATGCGTTCGGCCCAGGTCGCCTGACCGTCGTAGTGGGTGTGAATATCGACAAAGCCGGGTGCCACCAAGGCGCCATCGGCGTCGAGCACTCGCGCGCCCTGCGCTGATAGTTTATCGCCCATTTCGGCAACCAATCCGTCTTTGATGCCAATGTCGGCGGTGCGCGCCGCGCCGCCGCTGCCATCAACAACCTGGCCGCCCTTAATCAGAGTGTCAAAGCCCATGGTTCCCTCTCCCCAGCTGGTACTACAGGTGTGTGTATCGCTTAAGTTTATCGCACTCTGGGTGTGGGTGTTGTTAGGGGCCTAAGCCGACACCAACCCCTTGCCAAACACCACCTCATTCCCTTTCTCTGGCTTGTCGGGCACATTCAGCGCCAGCACTAGCGAGCACACCGCAAACCCGGCCCCCAGCATAAATACCGTCGACGGCGAGTTGAGCCACACCAACCCCAGCACGGCGGGAATGACAACAGCGGCGATGTGGTTAATGGTGAACGACACCCCGGCCGTTCCGGCCATGTCTTCCGGGTCACCAATCTTTTGCAAATAGGTGCTCATGGCAATGGCGAGCGCAAAGAACAGATGGTCAATGACATACAACACCGCCGCCCACATGGCATCTGTCACCAGGGCGTAGCCCGTAAACACCAGTATCAAACCCACGTATTCAACCACCAGCGCGCGCCGCTCACCAAAGCGCCCGATCAGTGCGCCAATGCGTTCAGCAAAAAAGAAGTTGAAGGTTTGGTTGATCAAATACAGCAGCGCAATCTGTTCGGGGGCGTAGCCAAACTTTTCAACCATCATGAAGGCGGCAAACACCACAAAGATTTGTCGACGCGCCCCCGAGAAAAAGGTGAGCGCGTAATACAGCCAATAGCGCCGGCGCAGAAACAGCTCCATGGTTTGGGTGCTGTCGGCACTAAAGGTTGGAAACCCCACCTTCATATACACCGCCATACCGACACAAATGCTGCCGGCGAGTAAATAAATCCACAGGTAGTCGAGTTCAAACCAGGTTAAAAACACCCAAAGCAACGAATAGATAACAATCGAGGTCAACGCTCCGGCCGAGATCAACCGACCCAGCAACTGCGGCGCTTCGTCTTTGTGCAGCCACTGCAAACTCAGACTTTGCTTCACCGTCTCAAAGTAGTGAAAGCCAATGCTCATCAGCACCGTGGTGAAATACAGCCCATACTCGCTCGGAAACACTCCGGTGAGCGCCGTGCCTAACCCGAGCACCGCCAGCGACACAATGGCAAAGGTCTGCTCCCGCAGCACCAGCAGCACAAACACAGCCGTGAACGCCAAGAAACCCGGCACTTCGCGCAGACTGTGCAGAATGCCAATTTCAGCCCCGGTAAAGGCCGCCCGCTCGATCACAAAGTTGTTCAACAACGCAGACCAGGTGGCCCAGGCCACGGGCATCGCAATGCTCATTAACACCAGCAAGCGGATCTGTTGGGATGGCGTGCGCATACATCAGCAACCTGAGAAACAAACAGCAGTTTAAGTGCAATTGCGTTGGGGTCACAATCGGCTCTGTTATCTCCTTAGCCAAACCAGCCCAGGATCAGCCATGTCTACAACCACCGCGCTTTCAGCCAGCCGCCAGACTCTGCGTACCCACACGCTGCAAGACGAGACCGCTCTGGTGCAACAGATGCTCGCCAACTACCCCCTGAGTGACGAACAGGTGGGCCGCATCAGCGCTGACGGCACGCGGCTGGTACGTGATTGCAGGCGACGTGGCGACGACAAGTCGGTGCTCGACGCCTTTCTGCAAGAGTTTGGCCTGTCGAACAGCGAAGGCGTTGCCCTGATGTGTTTGGCCGAAGCCCTGTTGCGGGTACCCGATGCCGACACCGCGGATGACCTCATTGCCGAGAAAGTGTTGGCCGGCGACTGGAACGAGCATCTGCGCGCGTCTGATTCGGTGTTTGTGAACGCCTCCACCTGGGCCCTCATGCTCACCGGCCGGGTGATCTCGCTGAACCCCGACATGGTGAACGACGCCCCGTCTTGGCTGGGCGGGCTAGTCGCCCGAGCTGGCGAACCGGTAATTCGCAGCGCCATGCAGCAGGCCATGCGCATTCTGGGTGGTGAGTTTGTGCTGGGTCAGACCCTGCCCAATGCACTGGACCGCGCCGAAGGCATCTGCTCATTTGATATGTTGGGTGAAGGCGCGCGCACCGAGGCCGCCGCGCAAAACTACTTTGACGCCTACGCCCACGCCATTAGCACCTTGGCTCGCGCCGGCGATTCCGAGCAGGCTCCCGAACACAGCCACGGCATCTCAGTAAAGTTATCCGCGCTGCACCCGAAATACGATTCACTGCACCAAGAGTCTGGCCTGCCCGTGGTGATCGAGCGCGCAACCCAGCTTGCGCGTATGGCTGCCAAGGCCAATCTGAACTTTACCCTCGACGCAGAAGAGGCCGCCCGGCTCGACATTTCCCTCACACTGTTTGAAGCCCTCGCTCGCGACCCGGAAACCGCTGGCTGGCAAGGCCTTGGTTTAGCGGTGCAGTGTTACAGCCGTCGCGCACTCGACACCATGCATTGGTTGGTCGCGCTTGCAGAAGACAGCAACCGGCGTTTTATGGTGCGCCTGGTGAAAGGCGCTTACTGGGACACCGAAATCAAACGCGCCCAGGAACTGGGTCTTGCCAGTTACCCCGTGTTCACCCGTAAGCTTGCCACTGACCTCAGCTACCTGTCGTGCGCCAGCTACGTGCTGCAACACGAAGCCCAGATCTACCCGCAGTTTGCGACCCACAATGCGCACACGGTTACTGCGATCTTAACCATGACCGAGCGGCGCAACTTTGAGTTTCAGCGCCTACACGGCATGGGCGAGTTGCTGTTTGATCAGTCTAAGAGTCACTTCAACACCATGCCCACCGTTCGCGTTTATGCCCCGGTGGGTGCGCACAAAGAATTGCTCGCCTATCTGGTGCGGCGCCTGCTTGAAAACGGCGCCAACTCCTCGTTTGTGAATCGCTTTCTCGACCAAGACACGCCCGCTGAGTTTTTGCTGCGCGACCCCGGTCGCGTGTTGCGTAACCTGCCAAGCCTCACCCACCCCGATATTCCTGCACCTGTTGATATGTATGGTGCTGGGCGGCGCAACTCTGCGGGTATCGATATTTTTGATACCCAGGCGCACTCAGCGTTACAGCAAACGCTCGACAGCTGGCGCACGCATCAGTGGCACGCCGGCTCTATTGTGACAGGCGAACTTCAACAAGCGGCTGAGCCTGTGCCCACCGTTAGTCCGGCAAATAACTCAACTGCTCTCACCGACCAAACGGGTTGGGTCAGCACCGCTGGCGAAGCAGACGTTGACCCCGCCATGCAGCGCGCAGCTGACGCGCAGCCCGCCTGGGATCAACTGGGTGGCGACGGGCGCGCCGTGGTGCTAAAACGCATGGCCGATCTGCTGAGCGAAAACCGCGCCGAACTCATGGCGCTGCTGCAACGCGAAGCCGGCAAAACCCTCGATGATGCACTCGGCGAGGTGCGCGAAGCGGAAGACTTCTGCCGTTATTACGCCGCCCAAGCGGCGACTGAGTTTGCAGCCCCCACCCTGCTGCCGGGACCAACCGGCGAAACCAACGCACTCAGCCTGCACGGTCGTGGCGTCTTCGTGTGCATATCGCCGTGGAATTTTCCGCTGGCCATTTTTGTCGGCCAGATTGCCGCGGCACTCGCGGCGGGCAACGCAGTGGTTGCCAAACCCGCTGAGCAAACACCGCTCATTGCGACCCGTGCGGTGCAACTGTTGCACGCAAGCGGCGTGCCCAGCGACGTGCTCGCATTACTTATTGGCCCCGGCTCGGTGATTGGCGCGGCACTAGTTGCTCATCCCCTCACCGCGGGTGTGGCCATGACGGGTTCAACCGGCACGGCGCAACGCATCAATCGCGTGCTGGCCGCCAAAGACGGCCCCATTGTTCCGCTCATTGCCGAAACCGGCGGGCAGAACGCCCTGTTTGTCGACTCCACCGCCTTGCCGGAACAGGTTATCGACGATGTTGTGCGCAGCGCATACCTGTCAGCGGGTCAACGTTGCAGCGCGGTTCGAGTGCTCTATGTGCAGGACGACGTGGCAGATACGGTGCTGACCATGCTCAAGGGCGCCATGGACCAACTCACGCTGGGCGACCCCTGGCAGCACAGCACCGATATCGGCCCCATCATTGATCACGCTGCACGCACGTCGCTTGCCGAACACATAGAAACCATGCGCGACAACGGTCAGTTGCTGCATCAACCCGCTGAACCGGCAACGCTCAACAGCACAAACTTTCTGGCCCCCGCGCTCATCGAGTTAACGCACATCGCCGAACTCGATCGCGAGCACTTTGGCCCGGTGCTGCACGTGATTCGCTTTGCAGCGGACGAACTTGAAAGGTGTTTGCAGGAGTTACGCGCAACCGGTTTTGGCTTAACCCTGGGTATTCACTCGCGCTTAAACGCCCGCGCTGAAAAGATTTTCAACGCAAGCCTCGCGGGCAACGTGTATGTAAATCGCAACACGACGGGTGCGGTGGTTGGGGTGCAGCCGTTTGGCGGCAGTGGATTATCAGGCACGGGGCCTAAAGCCGGTGGGCCGCACTATTTGCATCGCTACGCGGTTGAGCGGGTGTACACGGTGAACGTGGCGGCCAGTGGGGGCAACACCGATTTGTTTCGGTTGACGACGGCTTAGTTCGCAGCTTAGTTCGCCGATCGCCGGGGTCAGATTTAAATCTGACCCCTTGGTTCGGCTTAGTTCGCCAACACCCACGCTTCCAACTCGGCTGCCACCTTCGCGGCACCCGTGTCGGTGAAGTGCGAAAAGTCGGCAAAGTCGCTGGGGTCACCAGCCACTTTTTCAGCAATATCAATCAACGCCACATTGTATTCCCGCGCAAGCCGGCGCAGCAGCTCGTTGGCCTGCGCGTCAAACTCAATCAGCACTTCACCGGTTGCCCGGGGGTAAAACTTTTGCCAAGACTGCAGTAAAGATTCGTTCAACGTCGCTTGTTTGTGAAAGGCATTGGCGTGGGTCAGCAAAGCAACCCGTGCACCCGTTGCCTTGGCTGCGGTTAACAACCCACGTGTGTGCGCTTCAAACAGGGCCAACCGATCTGCCGGTGGCGTCTTCCACAGCTCGTCGTCTGAGGTGTTGCCCAGGGCTCGAGATGCCTGATAAACACGAATTCGATCTTGCAGTGCCAACGGTAAAAACGCCTTGATCACGTCGCGGCTTTTGGTTGCCACTCGCGAGACAAAACCACCACCAGCTCCACCGTTATTAGCGGAAGGCTCCGGCGGCGCATCAGCCTTAACTTCAATCATATCCAGATAAAAATGGGGCGTTGGGTACAGCGCAAGCAACTCGGGCTGCATGCCCGCCACTGGGTCTTCAACAATGCGCTGCAACCGGGTCAGATTCAGGCCAAAGCACGAGGCGTTAACCACATCAACGCTAACACCATCCCGGGCAAACCCGCGCTCGAGTTGGTTGGCAATGTCTTCGCCGGGCGTCTCATACAGACCAAAGGCCTCAGAGGCACCCAACCAAATCAGCGAGCGATCTGCGTTTTCCAGGTGTGGGGTTAGGCGAAAGCCGTTGGCGCCCAGCTCAAAATGTTTATACCGGGAGTTGGCTTCACAGCGCACCGTGCCACGATCATCAACACCGCGAATGCCTTCCAGATGGTAGTGGCCCCAGAACGGCGCGTCATAGCGAACACTGTCTTCGGTTCGCGCAATCAGCTCAACCAAGACAATAAATAGCAGCCCGAAGCCCGCCAGTTTAATAAGGGTATTCAACATGCCGCTCGCCCTAAAACTGGAAGTAGATGAAGCTTTCAGACACTTCACCGTGGAAAACAAACAGATAAAACGCAAGCGAATAGACCGCTGTGCGAATGAATGGCGCCGCCTTTTCAGGCAGTTTCGCGCTGGCGTAAAGCCATTCGATAATCAGCATCGGCAGCGCGTATTGCAGCAGTGGCAAGAACAGCGTGGCGTTCAGAGCTTCACCCTGGAACAGGCCGCCGGTCATCTCGCCCACCTGAGCAAGACTGGTGGCACGGAACAGAATCCAGCCGTAACAGGTGAACTGAAAATACAGCAGCACCTTAAACAGATGCAGCATCAAGCCGGGCTTGAACATCGGCTTGATGTGCGCGATCCACCAGCGGTGCACACACAGACAGGTGCCTTGGAAGAAGCCCCACAGCACGTAGTTCCAGGCAGCGCCGTGCCACATGCCGCCAAGCACCATGGTGGCCATCAGGTTCGCGTAGGTTCGCACTGGCCCATGGCGATTACCGCCCAGGGAGATATACAGGTAGTCACGCAACCAGGTCGACAAACTCATGTGCCAACGACGCCAAAATTCCTGGGGCGAATTCGAGGCGTAAGGAAACTGGAAGTTGAGCCGCAGCTCGATGCCCAGCATGCGCGAGATACCCCGGGCAATGTCGGTGTAGCCCGAAAAGTCAGCGTAGATTTGAAACGCGAACAGATAACCGCCGGCCATAACGGTCCAGAAGCCAGGGTCTGAGGTCGCAAAAATAGCATCAACGTGGGGTGCCAAATTGTCCGCCACAAACACTTTCTTGAAGAAGCCGATCAGGGTCAGGGTTAAGCCGCTGTAAACCTGGTTCAGGTCGAACTTTCGAGCGGTCGAAATCTGTGGAATCAGGCTGGTCGAGCGCTCAATGGGCCCCGCCACCAACTGTGGAAAGTACGCCACATAAACCGCAAAGTCGGTGAGGTTGGTAACCGGCTTGTTGTCTTTTCGATACACGTCAATCGTGTACGAAAGGGTCTGGAAGGTATAAAACGAAATACCAACAGGCAAGATTATTTGCAAACTCGGAATGTTGGCCTGCATGCCAACGGCGGCCATTACCTCAACAAAACTGTCAATAAAGAAGTTGAAATACTTGAAGACGCCCAGCAAACCAAGGTTGGTCACCAAGCTGAGGGTTACCCAGCGTTTGCGCGTTCCGGGGTCATCGCTTGCGTAAATACGTTGCGCAACCAGATAGTCGACCACCGTAGAAAATAGAATAAGCGACAGAAAGCGCCAGTCCCAGAAACCGTAAAACGCGTAACTGGCCAGTAACAGAAAGATATTCTGGGCGCGCAGCCGCAACATCCAATAGATGGCGAACACAATTGGAAAGAAGACTGCAAATTCAAACGAGTTAAATATCATGGGGACACGCCGGAAACAGCGCGAGAAGGTATCGCAAAGTGAGACCAAAACATAGGCGAACAATCACAGCCAGCGCCTTGTCTTGTGCGCGCGATGTAACAACCTTACGCGGCGTGAACCAGACCACATTTTCGAGGGTGCTTGAGGTGTCAGCACTACTTGGCCCTAAACATAATGCATGCAAACCAGACACAATATGAGCCAGGCCAACGCTTGCCAGTTTGTTAACATGCTGCCGCTGCATTTTACCCACCCCGAGGTCCTCAGGTGACAACACAACAACAACACCTGCTGTTCTTCGGCGAAGATTGGGGCCGCCACCCCAGCACCGCGCAATATCTGGCGCTGGAACTGCTCGACGACTACACCGTCACCTGGGTCAACTCCATCGGCCTGCGCGAACCCAGTCTGTCCAAGGCAGACCTCAACCGGGTGCTGGGCAAAATCCAACGCGGCAAAGCTCCCGCCGCCAGCGACACAGCGCAGCCAGCAAAAAATACTGCAGCCGCCGAAGTGCGTGCGCCCCAACATCTAGTCTCGCCCTGGATCGTGCCGTTCCATCGATTCACAACCATACAGCGCCTCAACAGCGCCCTGTTCCGCCGGCAGCTAGGGCAGTTGCCCCATCTGCAGAGCTCCCCCTATTCGGTGGTCACGGCCAACCCGGCCAGCTACTACCTGCTGGATCAGCTGAGCCCCACCAACAGCCTCTATTACTGCGCTGACAAATACGCCCAGATAGCGGGCCTCAACCCCACGCTGGTCGATCGCTTCGAACGCGAGTTGCTGCAACGGGTAGACACTGTGGTTGCAACCTCACAACCCTTGGTGGATGACCTGTCGAAACACCACAACAACGTTCACTACTTACCCCACGGCGTCGATTTTGCCCGGTTCAATTCCACCCTCGAAGTGCCCTCGGCACCCGCAACACCGTTACCCCAAAAAGGCTCAACCATCGGCTTCATCGGTTTGCTGGGCGAACACATCGATTTTGAATTGATTGCGGCGAGTGCCGCCGCACTGCCCGACCAGCAGTTTTTGTTTGTTGGCCCGGTCGAAGCCGGCGTTACCCTGCCCCAAGCCGCCAACATCGAATACCTGGGCGCCGTGCCCCAGCAAGAATTACCCCGCTACATCGCCCGCATGGATGTCTGCACGCTGCCCTATGCCCGCAGTGAACGAAACCACTACGCCAACCCCACCAAGGTTCGAGAATATCTAGCTGCCGGGCGCGCAGTGGTTGCCACCCGCCAACCCGGCCTGCTCGATATTGCCGGCGCGGTGTCTGTGGTTGACGACACCCAGGGCTACATCGCCGCGCTTACAACTCGGCTGGGTGAACTTGTTGAGTTGGATGACAGCGCACTGCGTGGGCACCAGCACGCCATTGCCGCGCCGATGCAGGCAGAAACCTGGCAAGCCCGGGCCCAGGCGCTGCGTGGGTTGTTAGCCTAACCTCTAACGGTGATCTATAAACTGGTGTTCTTTGGCCAGCCACATCGCCGACTGGGCAAAGTCGATAAACGTGCTCTCGTCAGCAATCGCCCGTCGTCCCGACTCTTGGCGCTCTGGGGTGCTCAGTTGCAAAGCGGTGCGATCGAACCAGAGTTCTGCGTGACCGAGATAAGGCGCAACGGTGCAACCGCGAGCCTCGCGTAACGGCGCACAGAGTTCGTCATCGAGCGCCCGGTGCACCTGCACATAGCGCTCAATGCCTGAGCCGTGCGCTTGCCGGCGAATGATGGGGCCGTGGGTTGTGCGCCAGTAATGCTGAGCGCTAACATCGGTATGATCGCCGCCAGTGCGCAACGGAAAATACAGTTTCACCAGCGTACTGCGCTCGGTGGCTAACAGGTTTTCAGGACTGCCATTAACTTGCGGGTATTCGTGCCCTAGCCAGACCGTGGAATTCGCCAAATCAATAAACTCGCCTTCGTCCGCGACCAACCGAGCGCCTGCCTGACGACCGGCCTTGGTGGCGGTAGCGGCAACAAAGGCGGCCCGATTCTCAAACCACACCTCTGCGACGCCATCGTAAGGGGCCTCCATACCGCCGCGAGCGGTGGCCATCGCGTCGTTAGCGGGGTCATCCAACGTGTGCACTTGAACATAGCGCAGCATATTCAGCGAGTTCGCCACACTGGCCACCAACGGTCCGTGCTCCTGCAGCCAATAGGCGGTGAAATCAGCCGCGCTCAGCGAGGGTTTGCGACGAAGCAAAAAAGTTACTCGAATCATTTCATTTCTTCCTCAAATTCACATGTCGAACCTTTGATCGAGCTACTATAAGGCCTAACAGGTTACTTCGATCGATTCCGCTGCCGATGATTGACTCTTTAGTGCGAGACACCCCCATTGCCGTTTAGCTTTCTAAACCAAGACGCACTACAAGCCCTGTACGGCGAGAGCCCAGATGGCGTCTTTGTCGAGCGGTTCGATGCACCCTACAACGATGCAGAACTGCAGTCTGCCACCCCTTCAATCGAACTGAAGGGCATCGCCAATATCGTTTACGCCAACCCCACCTTCCTCAAGCTATTGCGCAACGCTGGCCTAGACGTTGACCCAACAGCCACTGGCAAACTGTTTTCCGCGGTAGAAAATACGTTTGACGACAGCTTCAAAGCGCTGTGGCGCACGCGCCCAACGGCACATATCGACAACCTGCAGATCGCTGCCCACATGGACAGCTCTCAGCGCCAAACGTTACCGTTCATGCTGTCGACAACACCAATAAAGCACAACGGCCAGGTCTACGGCTGCTGCACCCGAGTCACTGATGCAACCGGCGCCATCACTCGCGATAGCGACGAGCGTCGAGCACTGCAACAAATCGAAGCCTTTGTGCGCACCGAAAACGTGCCACTGATTTGCCTGCAGTTTGCGCAGCCTGTGCCCAACCCGGTAACCGTGGGCCAGCTTGGTACTGCGTACTTGCAATCAACCATCACTCACGTCACCAACTCGGCGGCGCAGCTGTTTGGTTCACAGCCCATAGAACTGCGAGGCACAACACTCGCAGATACAGCAAATCCGCAAATCATTAACCTGTTAGCCAATGCCTTTCCCGCCAGCAACACTAAAGAGCCGCTTAACCTGACCGGCACTCCGGAGTTACTGGTCGATATGGGTGGGCCTGAGCAATTGGTCTATCGTGTGAAGCCCACCTTTGTGTTTGAGCAGAGCAAGGCCGTAGAAGCCTGGTTGCGCATCGAAGACAAAACCAGCAAACAGCGCCGAATTCGTCACCAGCAAACCCTCGAACAAACCCGCAACCTCGCACTCGAAGCCGCGGCGCTGTATCAGTTTGAGGTAAACCTAGAAACCCAGGTAGTAACTATCGACAAAGCGGGCTTCGACAGCATGGGGTTAAGCCATCTGCCAAATGACGTGGCGGGTTGGACCGAACTGCTGCAACCAGAACGACTGAATATCAGTATCGAAGAACTCCATCGCCAGTTCTCGGGCGAGGCGACATCGGTGAACTTCATTGCGCTCCTGCAAAACACTGATGGTGACGATAGATACCTTGAGATATGGGGCCGCTTCAATAGTCAAACCGAGAGCGGTGTTGTGGCCCGTCGAACACTTGGACTGTACCGTGACGTCACCGACTCCGAAAAGTTAAACGCCCGCCTTAGCGAAAAGAAAACCCTAGAGAGTTTGGGTGTGCTCGCTGGTGGCGTCGCCCACGACTTCAACAATCTGCTTATGTCGGTGCTGGGTTATGCCGAGCTGATGGAAGCCGACATACTCGACTCTCCCCAACGCGACCGGTCGCCTTTGTTACAGACATCGTTGCATAACCTCAGTGAGATTCGCGCCGCCGCCTTGCGCGCCTCGGAGCTCTGCACCAGCTTGCTGGCCTACGCCGGACAGCACCTGATCGAAAAGAAATCCATCGATCTGACCGAGCTCGTACGCACGACAGCCGAACTGGTGGAAGTCACCATCGGCAAACGAGTACCTTTGCTACTCGACCTCGATAACGAAGTGATGATCGCCGCTGACCAAGGCCAACTCACCCAGGTCATCATTAACCTGGTTGGCAATGCCGCTGACGCGATGGAAAATAGCGCCGGCGCCATTCAAATAGGCATTCACACCACCGTGCTGAAGCCTGAGGAACAGGCGTTGCTCGATGGCCAGATCAGCGAGCCCGGTGAGCGGCTAGCCTGCCTCACCGTTCGCGACAGCGGCTATGGTATGTCGAGCGACACCCTCCAGCGAATGTACGAACCGTTTTACACCACAAAGACTGAAGGTCGTGGTCTTGGAATGGCTGCCGTACATGGCATCGTAAAGAATCATGGTGGCGGCATTTTGGTTGATTCCACCGAAGGCGAGGGCACCGAATTTCGTGTGTGCTTCCCGCTACTTGCCCGCATCCCCACATCGGAACACAGCATTTCAGTGATCCCAGTCAATACCGTAAAGAATAGTCCAAACGTGCTGGTGGTTGATGACGAGGCCGGCGTGCGCCGAATCGCTGCCGAAATGTTGCGCCATCTATCTTGCACCGTACAAGAAGCTGACAGCGCCGAAACCGCCCTGGCCCTGTTTGCTGACCACACCTTCGACTACGCCCTCATCGACATTACGATGCCAGTTATGTCGGGTTGTGAGCTGGCCGAAATTTTACTCGAGCAGGTACCCGGCCTGAACATCGTGCTGTGCAGTGGCTACACTGAAAAAGACGTGCCCGAAGCGCTACTGGAGCGCTGCACGTTCATCCACAAGCCCTATACGCTCGGTGAAGTCAGCAATGCTCTGAATCTCGAGTAAGCGCAAAGCGCGCCTTAGCGCTTGGCTTGTTTCCCGGTAATAGAGCGTATCGCGTCGCAAAAAGCCGCTACCGCCGTGCGCATATCCTCACGCCTCGCCGCCCCCGCTGACTCTGTAAAGCAAAACGAAATACGCAACTGGTTCATGCCCGCTCGCGGATCACGGTCTTTTGCATCTTCGGGGTAAAAGCCATACATCGGAATCACCACAACACCATATTGCGCGACCAGCTTTTCAATGAAGGCATCGTCCGTTGTGATGTCTGGGCGCAGAAAGGTAAACACCGAAAAGAACCCCGCTTCGGGCACCGTCCAATGAAACTCATCGGGCCAATCGCCCAAGCCCTCTTGCAACCCATCGAGCAAAAGTTCGCGGTTCTCGCGATAGACCACCAGCTTCTTTGCCGCCACTTCCCACAGCGACTCGCGCTGCTGGAAGACCCCTGCGTCATCCTGTTTGTGCAGCAAGCCTTCAAACCCACGCAGGGCCGCCGGGTTTTGAAACAGAATGTCCGAACTCGACTCGGTCAGCAGCAAATCTGCGATGGGCACCTGCTGTTGGTCAGCAATTTCGAGTAGGGCGTCGCTGTAAATAAATCCAATCCGCGGCCCCGGCAAACCAATCTTCGACCCCGTAAAGAGATGCACGGTTTGCATGGGGTCGAGTGCCAAAAACGGCTTTGGTCGTTCGTCGTTGTAGTCGATGTAGATGTAGGGCGCGTCTTCGAGAATAAGCACACCCAGCTCTCGGGCAATGGCAAGAATGTCGAGCCGGCGCTGGGTGCTGAACGAAATACCCGCCGGATTGTGGCCATCGGGCACGGTGTAATAGAACGGCACAAAAAAGCCGGCGGCGCGTGCCGCGAGAATCTGCGCCCGAAACTGCTCTGGAATCGGACCTTCGGAGTCCATATCAACGCTAAATATTTGCGACGACTGGGTGAGCACACTGCGCACCAAAAAGCCGGCGTAGGTTGGGGCGTCGGTGATGTATGCCAAGGGCACGCCCGGTCGCTCAAACAGCGCGCACACCAGACTAATGCCGCCGGTTGCCCCGACGGTTGGAATCAATCGATCAGGGTCTATTGTCACCTGCCAGTCACTGCCATAGACGTCAGCAAAGACCTCTCTGGTTTGACGCGGCCCCAAGGTATCGGTGTAGGCGTAGGCCTCACGCAAAAACTCGGGCAATGCCGCCGGGTCGTTATTGCCTTCCGCCGCCGCCAAATGCTCGAAGTAGGCGTTTTGGTGGGCAATGAAGCCGCGCGGATCGGTCACTTCAGGGTGCGGATAACCCGCACCCAGGTGATGAATAGGTAACCCATTGGCCTCAGCAGCGGCTCGCAATTTAGGCAATGAAGCTGACATCTTGCGAGTAACAGACACTTCTTGCAGCTGGAGATCTTTAGCGTTTAGTGACACGCGACTTGGAACATTCATGAACTTTTCCGCTAAACTCTGAAATTATATGTACATAAGAACCAGACTTTGAGTGAATTCTTAGGTTGGGTCCAATCAATACTTGAGGGACACAACCACCACTCCGCTGATAATTCTGGTCCCAACTAGGTTAGCTGACCCCACATGCTGATGCGACCAAACACCACTGCCCTCTTCTCCGTCTATCGCGGCCTCCTATTGACCGGTGCCTTAACCAGCTCGCTCGTGATGGCCAGCGCCAACGCCTTGGCGTCAGAGGACGGCCTGCAACCCAGCGATGAGGCCGCCGCTGAGACGCAATCGGCTGCTGTACTAAAAGAAGCCATTCCACTGGCACCCAACGTCGATTTGGCCGCGCCCCAGCCCGAGGGTATTGAAACCCCATTGGCAGAAACCACCAGCGACCCCAAACCCGCACCGACTGGTGCCTCCTTTGTCATGTTTGGCACCGAAGTTGCCCCCGCCACCTCGACGCGTCTTGCCTGGAGCCCCGAACAATCCCTCGACGGCCTCGCCGCCTCGGTTCCGGTGTTGGTTGTGAACGGCGCCCAGCAAGGTCCTGTACTGTGCGTTACTGCCGCTGTGCACGGTGACGAACTCAACGGCATCGAAATGGTTCGCCGCCTGCTCTACAACATCGACCCGGCCAAACTGAACGGCACCGTGGTTGGCGTGCCCATCGTTAACCTCGATGGCTTTCGCAGAAATTCTCGCTATCTGACTGACCGTCGCGACCTCAACCGATTTTTTCCCGGCAACCCACGCGGCAGCTCGGCATCGCGCATTGCCTACGAATTCTTCAACAAGGTTATTCTCAACTGCGAAGTGCTGGTTGATTTACACACGGGCTCGTTTCACCGCACCAACTTGCCACAGCTGCGCGCCAACCTGAAAAACGACGACGTTCGCGAGTTGGCCGAAGCCTTCGGCGACATGGTCATCCTGCATTCGACCGGCTCAAAGGGCACCCTGCGTCGGGCCGCCACCGAATACGGCATTCCATCGGTAACGCTTGAAGCCGGCGAACCCTTACGCCTGCAAAAGAAAGCAGTTGATCGCGGCGTGAAAGGCCTGCGACATTTGCTCAGCCACATGAAAATGTACGGCAAACGCAATAGCCGGGTCGTGCGCGAACCGCACTACTACAAGAGCACCTGGATTCGCGCCGATCAGGGCGGAATTTTGTTTTCCGAGGTAAAGCTTGGCGAACGCGTAAAACCGGGTGAACTGCTGGGCACCATCACTGACCCCATCACCAACGTTCGTTCTGAAATCACCTCGCCTTACACGGGCCGAGTCTTGGGCATGGCCCTTGATCAGGTGTTGATGCCCGGCTTTGCGGCGTTCCGCATTGGCATCCAAACTTCTGAAGAAGAAGTGATGAAAGGCACTATTCCTGATCCGAAGCTGGCCGCCCGAGTGAGCATCTCACGACCAAAACTCAATGCGGCTGAGCGGGCGCCTGCTGTTGAGGCTGTGCCTAACACGGCACCGAGTCTTGACGATCCGGTGGCTGAGGAATAACTCAGTCTTAATCGCTGGGCCTTATAGCTCAGCCAATAGCCCGCCGTAACGATTCAACTCTGTCTGCCGATCACGCCAGTCTGGCTGGTGCTTGTCCATCAACCCCTGAAAACGTTTGCCGTGGTTCATATGTTTTAAATGACACAGCTCGTGCACCAAAACATAGTCAACCAGCGGTTGGGGTAACTTGACCATATGGGTGTTCAACGCGAGATGCCCCGACTGATTGCAACTACCCCACTGGGACCGCATAAACTGCACCCGCCACTGGGGCACCGTTGGCACCCAGTCGATTTCACCGCACAGCCGTTCGAGCGTATGTTCAAACAACACCTTGGCTTCACGCGACTGCCAACTGCGCACGAGTCGCCGAATCAGCGGCTCGGGGTTGTGTAGCTCTCCCGGCAAATACAGCCGTAGCGCGCCAGGCTCGTGGGCCTCTGCTCGCGGCCGAGCCGTACCGTCGAAGCACACCCGTAATTGCAGCGGCTCGCCATGGTGTAACACCAGCTCGCCGTGCTGATAGGCCGGCGGCAAAAACGTTGGGCTTTCTTCGGCCACTCGCTGCAACCGATAAGAAAACCAACGCTCATGCGCACTGACCATCGCTTGCAGCTCTTCCAGTGTTGTTCGCGCAGGGGCTTCGAGTCGTACCCGATCAAAGGCTTCGAAGTTAATGCCAATGCGCGACTTGCGCCGCTTCATCAGCTGCACTTCGAAGGTGACCGGCCGATCTCGAATGTCCTGCACAAACTGCACGCGCTACTCGTCCTCGCTGCGCAACGTGAGCTCTACAGAGCCATCGTTTGCCAATTGGGCGCTTACCCGCATGGGCCGACAGCACACCTGGCAGTCTTCAATGTAGTCTTGCTCCTGCGCGCCTTCGTCAACCACCAGTTGCACAGGCTCCCCACAATAAGGGCAGCTGGAATCGACTAAAGAGGTGCCAAAGGACACTAGCGCACCATCACGTTGCCGCCGTCGATGATCATCGCCTGGCCCGTCATATAGCTGGCCGCGCGGGAAGCGAGAAAGACACCAACGCCGCGCAGCTCTTCTGGGTCGCCAAAGCGATCGAGCGCAATGCCCTCAGCCGGCTTGTCTTTGCCGTCTTCGCCCTGCCACAACACCTGAGCAAAGTCGGTTTTGAACACACCGGGGCAGAGCGCATTGATACGAATGTTGTCTTTGCCGTATTCCGCCGCCAGATTGCGCACCAGCGCCAGATCCGCAGCCTTGGAGATGGAATAAGCCCCGAGATGGGTCGACGGCATAAAGGCGCCGTTAGAAGAGGTGATCACAATCACCCCGTCCTTCTTCTTAACCATGTCCGGTAACACCATGTGCGCCAGCCAATGGTTCGACTTCACGTTGGTCGACATGGTCTTGTCGAACGCCCAATCGGGTATTTCTGACGACGGCCCATAAAACGGGTTGATGCCGGCGTTGGCCATCAGAATGTCGATATCGCCAAAGGTAGAGCGCGTGGTGTCTACCAGCGCCTGCAGTTGCTCTTTGTGACCAATGTTGCACGCCACACCCATCGCACGCTCCTCCCCCACCAGCTCATTGATGGCGGCAGCGGTTTCATCACAGGCGTCTTGATTACGGCTCGAAACCACAACCTTGGCACCCGCCATAGCGAGTCCTTCGGCCAAAGAACGTCCCATACCGCGAGAAGAACCTGTGGTCAGTGCCACTTTTCCAGACAAATCGAATAGCGTTGGCTTGCTCATTGGTTTTACACTCCGTTTTTTGAAATTATGCCATAGCCATGACCACCCAAGTGCCCGATCGGTTCGGGAGCGAAACATCAATCCCCGATGAGGCGCTGCAGACCAGCTTTGTCCACAGCAGCGGCCCCGGCGGCCAGCACGTTAACAAGGTAGCAACCGCTGTCGAGTTGCGCCTGCACGTTGGCCGGAGCGGCCTGCACCCCGCGATTGCCGACCGGCTACGCGCCCTGGCGGGCTCGCGCTTGAATAACCGCGACGAGATTGTGCTGTTTGCTCAGGAGTCCCGCAGTCAGCTACGCAACCGAGCGGCTGCACTGCTGCGCCTCGGCGAACTGATTCGCGAAGCCAAGGTACGGCCAAAACGCCGCGTGGCAACAAAGCCGAGCAGAGGCGCCCAGCGCCGGCGGGTAGAAAACAAGAAACGCCGGAGTTCGACAAAGGCCCACCGCTCCAAACCAGGCCTGGATTCCTAACAGGGGTCAGAATTAATTCTGACCCCCTTCTTACTCGGCCCCGTCCTGCTCACGATCCAACCAAATACAACTCGGACAGCTCGCATCCACAATCGCCTCATCCGCTGCGCTTTGATACTGCGGCGAAGCAAACCGCTCAACCCGATCATCACCCTCCGCATCACCGGCCATAACCTGCGCTTTCCAGCTGTGATCGGCACTCCACTCAAACGGCAACGGGGTGATCTCTCCGCGCTCAGATTCGGCGAACACCGCTAAGGCTGCACGCATAATCTCTGTCTGCTCATCAAGCTCGTTGGGCCGACCCGCGGTATGCCCCAAGGGAAAGTCTAAAAATGCGGCTCGCGGTGGATTAACCGAGGCCGTAATCGACAACGCGCTGCTCATACACAAGGTGGGAATTCCGGCAGCTTCAAGCGCCCGTGCGATCAGTCCAACGGACTGATGACAAACAGGTCAGACCGGCACCAGTAGAACAACATCCACTTCGTCACGAACAAATCGCTGCACCAGCTCGGGTGCAATGTGCTCACGAACTTTACGTGCAGAGTAGATGCCGCCCATGAACGTATAGGCGTTGTTAGCGAGTTCGCCCAGCGCGCCCTCATCAACAAGCCGCTTGAGTCCGGCAAACGGCAGCACCACGTTGGGGTCGCGCCGCGCATCTGTCAGGTCGTAGGCAAAGTGCGTGGCACGCAATTCGCTGGCGGGCGTTGCACGGTCAATCACGCGTAAACTGATGTCGTCTTTGTAGTGAAATGCCACCTGCCCGGCTTTGTAAACGCCGCCAGAACTCACCAGCCCCAGTCGACATTCGCGCAGTGGTTTTTTCAGCGCTACAAATGGCGGCTGCGTGTGTTCTTTCACCCACGCATAGGGTGGGTAACCCAGCGACGCGTATTGATCACGCGTCCGCTGGATATGGTCTACCGGCGGCAGACTGGACACTACATCGCGTCCACAAGGTTGCGCAGCTGATCACAGGCCTTAATTTTCTCGGCCGAGGTTTCACCCATGAACGATACGTTCAACGAGGTAACGCCTGACTCTTTCAGGGCGTGCAGCCGTTCCGTCACAAATTCCGGCTCACCAACCAATGAATTGGCGGCCATAAAGCTGTCTGGAATCGCTGCTTCTGCGGCGTCTTTTTTGCCTTCAAGAAACAGTCGCTGAATCTCGCCAGCTTCAGCTTCGTAGCCTGATTTGCAAAAAATATCGTTGTAGAAGTTTTTCGAGCGTGCGCCCATACCGCCAACATAAAGCGCAATTTGCGGTCGCGCCATATCACGCATTTTCTCGCGGTTCTTACCGATAGAAACTGCACCACCGGCATACACGTCAAGCGGACCACGCGCAGGGTCGCGCTTGGCATTGCCCGCCGCTAACGCCGCCCCCCAAACATCGTGAGCGGCTTCGGCCGTGTAAAACGCCGGCAACCAAGCTTCAGCAAGCTCGGCGGTTGCCTCAACACTCTTGGAGCCCAGAGTTGCCAGTGCGATTGGAATCTCGTCGCGAACGGGATGGTTAATCAGCTTTAACGGCTTCGCCAAGCCAGTGCCCTTATCTTGCCCCAACGGCACCTCGTATTTTTTGCCGGTGTGACGGACTTTCTCGCGACGCCACACTTGGCGGCAGATCTCGACGGTTTCACGCAGGCGAGCCAGCGGCGCATCATAAGGCACGCCGTGAAAGCCCTCGATTACCTGGGGACCAGAAGCGCCCAGACCCAGCATCGCTCTGCCATCAGACAGATAGTCCAAACCGGCAGCGGTCATGGCCAGCAATGAGGGGGTACGGGTGAATACCGGCAAAATACCCGACGCTATGGTGACGCGCTCGGTGTTTGCGGCGATGTAGCCCATGGCTGTAGGGGCATCAAACGAGTAGGCCTCCGGCATCCAAACCACATCAAGGCCTGCCTTTTCGTACTCTTTCAGCTCAGCGACCCGTTCTTTCAGGCCGCCGGCATAGCTCAACAACATCGATATTTTCACGGCGTACTTCTCTATTCGTTATTCTCAGAAGCCGAAATAGTACCCAACCTGCGCCAGATTTTCCCGACCTTTGGCAGCGGCCACAGGCACTTGCAATCAACCGACGATGCGACATAATCAGGTCACCTAAAGCAGATACAAAGGAGGTGATCAATGATATCTATTGCGAACCGTTTAACCGGCGGGCATACCTGCTAGAACGCCGTTCTCGTAGGTTCCCCGTTTTTTTGCAGCCCAGTGTCGTGAGACACCCGTTGCACTAAAAGCCGGGCATACGAAAGCAATAAAAAGGGCTGGTCTTAGACCAGCCCTTTTTTCTTTTTACACTGCTTTTTCTTCTCGGCCTGCCCTACGCCACAGCAACACCAGCAGTGCAACCGGCAACGCCATCATCATGTAGCTCAGGCGATCGGCTAGTGGGTTGTTCAATTCGGTCAGCAAGGCAAACTGCGCTGCCACGTAGACCACGACATACACCAAACCAATAGCAAACGACTCCCGCCGCATGATCCGACCAAACACCAGCCCAATAACCACACCCACAATCAAAGTTGCTGGTAGCACGTTGTACAAAAAGTAATGGCCCGTGGCGTCAATGCTTGCCGGCCATAGGGTCATCAGCGTTACCGCCACCGCATCCGTCAAACCGACGCTTATCAGACCGGCCAGAATTAGCAGTAAAATCGACACGATAGGCATAGGAATCACCAAAACAATTCAGGTAGACGAGAGAAGGTTGGAACCGGACTCTGCCATATAAGATACTCCGTTGCGAAACCGAGCATCCTTGGGAGGGGTATCGATGTCTGTACGATCACTTTTAGTAGCCAACCGCGGCGAAATCGCGGTGCGGATCATTCGCGCAGCGCAGGAACTCGGCATTCGTACTGTCGCCATCTACTCAAGCGACGACGCAGACAGCCTACACGTCGATTTAGCGGATGATCACGTGCCCCTGCGAGGCCGCGGAGCCCGCGCTTATCTCGACGCCGGGCAAATTGTTCGAGTCGCACGCGCGACCGGTTGCGACGCCGTGCATCCCGGTTACGGCTTTCTCGCCGAGAACGCTGAGTTTGCCGCTGCTTGCGAACGGGCAGACCTGATTTTTGTCGGACCTCGTTCTGAAACACTCGCTTTGTTTGGCGATAAGTTACAGGCCCGCGCACTGGCCAAAACCTGCAAAGTACCGCTGCTGCAAGGCACCAATGGCGCCACCACTCTCCACGATGCCCAGCAGTTTCTGAGGGGCCTTAACGGCGCTGCCGCAATGCTCAAGGCAGTAGCGGGCGGCGGCGGACGGGGCATGCGTGTGGTGCACAACGCAGCCGAACTGGATGACGCTTATCCGCGCTGTCGCTCCGAAGCCGAGATGGGCTTTGGCAACCCAGACCTGTACATCGAGGAATACCTGCCACACGCCCGCCATCTAGAGATACAGATCATTGGCGATGGCAAAACCGCGGTGCACGCGTTCGAGCGCGAATGCAGCCTGCAACGGCGCCATCAAAAGCTAATCGAAATCGCGCCAAGCCCAACCCTGGGCGCCGGCATGCGAGACAAACTCTGTGCAGCCGCACTCGCAATGGCCAACGCCGGTAACTACCGCAGCCTTGGCACCTTCGAATTTTTGCTCGACGCCACCGCCCCCGATGAGCGCTTTGTCTTCCTTGAGGCCAATGCCCGCCTGCAGGTCGAGCACACGGTCACTGAGGAAGTCACCGGTATCGACCTGGTGCAAACCCAGCTCGAACTTGCCGGCGGTAAACAGCTGAGCGACCTTGGGTTGAACCAGAACAGCATTGCAGCCCCTCGCGGCCACGCCATTCAAATGCGCATCAACACCGAATCCATGGGCGCGGACGGCAGCACCAAACCCACCGGCGGCACGCTGACGGTATTTGAAGCTCCCGGTGGTCCTGGTTTGCGCTGTGACAGTTACGCCCGCGCGGGTTACACCACTAACCCTAACTTTGATTCTTTGCTGGCGAAGCTTGTGGTGCACTCAAAAGCGCCCGACTACGCCTCTGCCGTCAGAAAAGCCGCCCAGGCTCTTGGCGATTTACGCATTGAAGGCGTGGTCACCAACCAACAGTTTCTCCAGCGCTTGGTTGCCCACAGCGACTTCGCCATCGGCAAGCAAACCACTCGCTTTATTGAAGACAACCTTGCGCAGCTATTGGCCCCCGACCCCACAACGGAAAGTGCCGAAACCGCACTGGCCGGCGCTCAACTCAGCAACGATCCGCTGGCCGTATTGCAATACGGAACCGGTGCGGCTGCCGGTGGCCCAACCGGCCCCGCGCAACTCGAGCTGGTTGACGAGGTATTGCCAGCAGGCGTTGCCGCCATTAAAGCTCCCATGCAGGGCACGCTGATCAGCTTCGATGTTGAACCGGGCCAAGACGTCTTTGTGGGTCAGCCCGTGCTTATCATGGAAGCCATGAAAATGGAGCATGTGGTCACCGCAACGGCGAGCGGCACCGTGCAGCGCTTGGGCGTTGCGGCAGGCGATGCGGTGTTTGAAGGTCACCCATTGCTGTATGTCAGCGAAGGCGACGTTGCCACGCGCGAGCTTGCCGAAACCGCCGAGCAAGACCTCGACCACATTCGACCTGACCTGCAGGAAGTGTACGACCGGCATGCGGCTGGCAAAGACAGCTCACGCCCAGAGGCCGTTGCCAAACGCCACGGCCGCGGCAACCGCACTGCGCGCGAAAACGTCAATGACCTGTGCGACGCAGGCACCTTTGTTGAATACGGCACCACCGTTATTGCCGCCCAACGCCGCCGCCGCCAAATCGACGACCTGATTAAAAACACCAGCGGCGATGGCATGGTGTGCGGCCTTGGCCACATCAATGGTCATCTGTTCCCAGATACCGAATCCCGCGCCATGATCATGAGCTATGACTACATGGTGTTGGCTGGCACTCAGGGCGCAAAAAACCACGCAAAAAAAGACCGCATGTTTGAAGTGGCCGAACAATACCGGCTGCCCACGGTGCTGTACGCCGAAGGCGGCGGCGGTCGCCCCGGCGATACCGATGTTTCAGGCGTAGCCGGTCTCGACTGCTGGGCGTTCACCTACTTTGCCCGCCTATCAGGTTTAGTCCCGCTGGTTGGCATCACCAACGGCCGTTGCTTTGCAGGTAACGCGGTTCTGCTTGCCTGCTGCGACGTGATTATCGCCACCGAAGACTCAAACATCGGCGTTGGCGGCCCGGCCATGATTGAAGGTGGTGGGCTCGGCGTGTTCAAGCCCGAAGAAGTTGGTCCGATGGACGTGCAAGTGCCCAATGGCGTTGTCGACATTGCCGTTAAAGACGAAGCCGAGGCGACCGCGGTTGCCAAACAATACTTAGGTTACTTTCAGGGTCGCACCGAGAGCTGGGAAGCACCCGACAAACGCGAGTTGCGCTTTGCCGTACCCGAGAACCGGTTGCGCTACTACGATATGCGCGACGTGATCAAAGGCATTGCCGATATCGACTCTGTACTGGAAATTCGCAAGCAATGGGGTGACGGCATCATCACTTCATTTGCGCGCGTCGAAGGCAGGCCCATGGGAATCATCGCTAACAATCCCGGGCACCTGGCAGGGGCGATCGACTCCGAGGGCGCAGACAAAGGTACGCGCTTTATGCAGCTGTGTGACGCCTTTGATATTCCCATTCTGTTTCTGTGCGACTGCCCCGGAATTATGGTTGGCCCCGAATCAGAGCGCACCGCCCTTGTTCGGCACGCCGGCCGTATGTTTGTGACGGCGGCGAATATCGACGTGCCCTTCTTCACCATAGTCACGCGCAAAGCCTACGGTCTGGGCGCGCAAGCCATGGCCGGCGGCAGTTTCAAAGCACCGCTGTTTTGCGTCAGCTGGCCGACCGGCGAGTTTGGTGGCATGGGGTTAGAAGGCGCCGTAAAGCTCGGCTATCGAAAAGAACTGGAAGCCATCGAAGACCCCGCAGAGCGGGTCGCAAAATATGAAGAGATGGTTGCCGGCATGTACGAACGCGGTAAGGCGGCCAACGCCGCGTCGCACTTCGAGTTTGATGACGTGATTGATCCAGCCGATTCACGCCACTGGATTATGGGCGCGCTGCGGTCGGTGCCACCCACGCCAGCCCGAACAGGCAAGAAGCGGCCGAACGTCGATACTTGGTAGACCCTTGCTTTCAGTTACGCGGCAGCACCGGCCTCGACACTGGAAATTTTTGGCGGCTGCTAGCCATCTCAAGCAGCGCCTCCATGGTCGCGTGCTCAGCCATTTCACCCAGCTGCATTTCGGTGATGCGCATCAAGCCAAACTCGCCATCCGCATGTTGGGTCAGCGCGTCTTGCGGAGTAATCCAGATGCTGTCGACTGTTTCGATATCGTCGTGCTCACCCGTTTGCCCCGTTGGCGCCTCAGCAATAAAAAACCGGGTATCAAAGCGTCGCGGACGACCCGCAGGTGTCACCACTCGGTTGTAATAGTGAATGCGATCCACAGCCAGCGTCAGGTTCTCGGCCACACAGAGGTCGTGCAGCTCTAGCGCGCCAGAGTGCAACGGCTCCCGCATGGCGGCAAACCGCTCCGCCTGACTTGAATCGACAAACGACAGATAGTTACCGGCATGGTCATAGGCCAGCAATAATCCGGCTTCTTCAAAACTCTCGCGAATGCCAGCAACCCAAAAGCCACGGTGGTCTGAACCCAGCGCCTTCGCCTGGGGGGCCTGGGCAATCGACGGCCCCGTGCACACGTCTGCGTATTTGTTGAAGTGATCTTCAGGGTCGACACGACCACCCGGAAACACATACATACCACCAGCAAACGCAGCCTTTGAGGTGCGTCTCAGCATGAATATTTCGAAGCCACCCACTCCAGTCTGAGGTGAGGCCACCGGGCGTACCAGAATAACGGTGGCCGCCGGTTTAATCGGTTGGGTTTTTATCGGTTTATCTGCCACGGCTATAGCGCTCCCTTTACCCAACCGACTGCGGTACAAACCGAACCGGCATCTGTTGCGGCCCAGAAATGAAATTGGAAGCTAACCAAACCGGTGGCTGGGTCACGGCCAGCCCCTCCAGCCGGGCTAACACTTCGTTCAACATAGCGTCTATCTCTGCACGCGCAATATGCTGACCAAGGCACACATGAGTGCCGTGGCCAAACGCCAGATGCCGCACAGGCTTGCGGTAAATATCGAATCGATCCGGGTCACTGAACTCCGCGTCATCGCGGTTGGCCGAGGCGTAATACATCACCACCTTGTCACCCTGCTTAATGGCTCGACCGCCCAGCTCCAAATCTTGTGTCGCTGTGCGCCGCATATAGGTCACCGGGCTCACCCAACGCAACAGCTCATCACGCGCCGCGGGTATCAGGCTTGGGTCGTCACGCAGCGCCGCCATTTGCTCCGGGTGCGCCATTAGCGCCAACAACCCTCCGGCGAGCAGGTTGCGAGTGGTGTCGCCGCCGGCATCCACCAACAACATAAAGAACAGCTGAAAGTCGAGTAGGTCCAACCGCTGACCGTCCACTTCGGCGTGAATAAGCTGGCTGGCGAGATCTTCGCCGGGCTCGCGACTCTTGGCTTCAAACACCTGCTGAGCGTAACCAAACATGCCCATGATGGCTTGTGCATAAGCGCCCTCAGGCAAGACTTCCTGCGAGGTGTGAATGGTTTCGGTCAGCTCGTACAGCTTGCGGCCGTCATCGAGTGGCAACCCCATCAATTCGGCAATGACAAATGAGGGCATCTCACCCGCAATGTCGGCGACAAAGTCACACTCGCCCCGCGCTATGACGGCATCCACAATCTGCCGGGCGAGTTCCTGCATTCGCGGCACTAAAGCGGTTGCCTGACCCGGCATAAATTCGCGGCTGATCAGCTTGCGGTAACTGGTGTGCATCGGCGGATCCATCATCAGCATCATCTGCCGTGGATTGGCCGGGTCACCAAGAATGGGAGAATCTGCCGGCGGGTTGTCGATCATGATGGTCGGTTGTGAGCTGAACCGCTTCGGATCATGGCCAATTGCAAACACATCGGCGTAACGGGTAATGGCCCAAAAGCCTGGGCCGTCAACCTCCTCGTGCCAGTACACCGGGTCGTTCTTTCGCAACCAGGCGTATTGTTCGAACGGATGTCCCTGAGAAAACGTCGCTGGCGATACCAGATCAATGTGCATGTGTGCTCCCCCCAAAAAGCGCACTCCTACTAAGAAGTCAGTAGGAGATTCTATGCACTGTAGCAGCATCGCGACGGGTCGTAACTGGCTTGCGCAATGTGCGAATACTCCGCAGCCGACCATTTTCGAACCGCAGCATGCGTTCAAATTTGTTGCTGCCGAGCCGATAAATCCATTCGTCGACGTACACCGCGACATCGGGGTGCGGATATTCAAGTCGGCTGAATTCCGCCACCGGCGCTCCACAGAACTGACTGACTTCGTACATGTGCGCGCCCCTCTTCAGCAGCGCTTTATCACATCGCAAGGACGCCGCCTGGGTGGGCGTTGAGTGACTAAGCAGCAGACCAACCACAAACGCCGCAAGCACAGCCGACAGGCCCCGTCGTAAACCAAAACTCTGTTCGCAAGTCACCATATTCAATTTATCACCCAAACTGTCGCCATCCTTAGTAATCTGCCTGCCCCAGTCTGCCACGCTGGGCTTAACCCCACATGAACGCTACTCTGAGCCCATGACCCGCTCTACCGCACCCGCACGCACCATAACCGCCCTTGTTCTCTGTGGCGGTGCCGCCCGACGCATGGGCGGCGTCGACAAACCACTGGAGCTGTGGAACGGACAAACGCTGGTGGCTCACGCACTCAGTCGGTTACCCACCGATGTGCCCGTGCTGATCTCGGCCAACCGCAACCGCAAGCGTTATGCACAGCTGGGCTGGCCCGTGATTACCGATGCCAGTGCAAACGCTGGACCACTGGCTGGCATAGAAGCCGCAGCATCCCAGATAAAAACGCCTTGGCTCTATGTAGTTCCGGGTGATGCACCTCTCCTCCCGAAGGACCTAGCTCTGGCAATGCAGTTGGCCTGTGTGACCCAAAATGCCATTGCCTGCTGTGCCCGGGTGGATCAGCGCCAGCCGTTACCGATGTTGGTGGCCACCGCTGCACTGATGCAACTAAGCGCTTACCTAAAGCGCGGCGAGCGCTCGGTGGGTGGCTGGTTAACGCAACTCGGCGCGATTGAACTGCAGCGGCCCGACGACGGTAGAGCCTTTGCCAACTTCAACACCCGAGCGGATCTCACCAACCCTGACTTCAAAAACTAACGCTTACGCAGTCGCGCTGTCAGCTGTGTACCCGGTGTCTCTTCTTGGTCGTGGTGCTGGGCGCTAGTCAACGAGCCAGCAACAATAGTGTCGCGTTCAGCAACAAGCTCGCGCAGCACCTGGGTGCACAATTCAACCTGAACTTTTGCGCGCTGCTCAATGTCATCGAGCACCGCATCCAGCCCGCGCCTTATCCCCAGCATCGCCGCTTTGCGTGGCGAAGGCTCAACAAGTTTGCGCAGCAGCCAGGGCAGGCCTGCGGCTACTCCAATGAGCAACACCGCGTTCATGGCAAAGCCATTGGCAACAAAATCTCCTGAGCCCGTGGCGCCAGCGTAAAACCCCCGCAGCACAAACCATCCCGTCCAGAGCGCAGCCAACAGCGGCAACGCATAGAGCAACCAACCACAGGCACTGTACAACCCGCGCTGCAGGGTATTGCCGGGCCTGGCTAAAGAAGCGCGTACAGATTCGCGCAACGCTTGATCCGCCCGGGCGGCCAAATGCTCGTCTTGAACCTTAGGCAGCTGAGTCAGACTATTGCCTTGCCAGCCCTGCTCGCGGGCATCGACCTGCAACCCCGTCAGCGCATCGGTCACCCGATCACTGGCCCAGTTATCCCAGAGTTCTCCAGGGGCTGCGGCCTCGCCACTGGCCATTCGTGCCGCCACCGGAGCAAGCCGTTCAACCAGGTCATCATGCAGTTCACTGGCGAGGCGCTTCGAGCGCGTACGCCACAGCCGCTCCAGGGATTGATCGCGCTCGTCGAGTTCAGGCCAGTCTGTTGACAAGGTTTGCAGTTGCCGGGTAATCAGCCCCAATCGGGCAACGCGCCCTTCCTCCTGCAGCGCCTCGCGGATGTGCGCCGCAGCCAGCGAATCAATAAAATCAGCAAGCTCTGCAAACTGATCGCCGGCAACCGCCCTGGCCTGATTCGGTTGGCAACTGGTTGCAAACAACGCAGGGTCTGCAAAGCCTGCGGCACTTACCGCACGCTTCAGGTCAACCAACTGGGACGGTGCGCCTCGATCGATCTGGTTCATCACAAACACCCAAGCGCATTGATCTGCTCGTTCTCGCAACAGCGCCCAGGGTGCCTCGTCGCGGTAGCGTTCTGGGCTTACCACATAGATCAAGACATCGACAAAGGGCAAAAAGCCCAGCACCAGCTCGCGATTGTCAGCCGCCGTGCTATCAACGTCCGGCATATCTACCCAGACCAGATGGCGACGCTGATCGTCGGTGTGAGTTGCTCGGGCAAAGCCCGCGCGTTCGGGGCCCGCAAACTGAATGTCTTCGTGCACATAGACGGTCGCTTCGAGCGACGTCGGGCGAATGACCCCCACTTTTGCAACGTCCTCACCCACCAGGCGATTCAATACACTGCTTTTACCCACACCGGTGCCACCAAACAGCGCAACCACCAGCGGTTCGTTCGCATCGCTGGCAAACAAGTCAGCCGAGGTGGCTGCAGAAATTTCCGCTACACTGGCTCGCGCTGTCTCTGCCAGCCAACCAGCCTCTGCGGCACGTTTAGCCCAGGCGGTTGCACGCCGTGTGTGCTCGGCCAGCTGGCTCGAACTGCCAGCGTCAGCAGACCCACTACCGATGAGTGTATCGGTCATACCGGCTCCTCCTTACCGTCAGCGCCGTCAGCGCCAGACTCAATCGCGGCTTCAATATCTGCAACGCTTGTGGTCGGAAATTGCAGCAGCGTTGAATCGGCTGCCAAATCTGTGAGGGTCTGGCCAAGTTGCGCATCCAACAGCGTCTCAACCGCTGCGTACTGTTCTTGTTTTAACTCCTCCACCACCTTGTCGACATAGGTCTTGGCCGCCGACTCTGTGAGTGTTGTGGTCAGCGACAGCATGGCCGGCGTTAACACCAGATCGGCAAGGCCAATACCACCCGTCTGCAGGGCAACCACGATGCCTGCGGCGTCTGCAGTCGCCCGAATGGTTCGCAGGCTATTGAGCAACGCCGGGGTTTCCTGCAGATTTTGGTATAGCGTTTGCGCGGCATTGGCGACACTCGCCTGAAACTGATCATGGTGGGTCTCAGCAGCGACTTTGAACTGGTCTAGCAGGCCCGCCTGGTCACTACCCAAACGCTGTGCAACCCCACTCCAAAACCGATTGGGTACCTCCGCTTCGAGGGCGCCCATGCGCAAGCCAAGCAACAGATGGGCAGCGCCTTCGACGAGTAGTTCGGGTTCACGACCCAATGTATTGCCAGCGTCTTTGAGCCCAAACAGTTTCCGTACGGGCCAGGACACCACGCGACGCACCGAACCCATCGTACGGGCCAAGACGGGAATCTCTAGCAGAATCAACAGCTCTCCAAGTAGCCGCTGAAAGGTATCGTAGCGCTCAGCGTCAGCGAGGTAATCGCGTTGATACGCCGCTAGGAACTCGGCCTTCGCCTGGTCAACCAACGCCAGATAACCGGTCCGTGCAGCCTCTTCGGCTTTTAATGGCGCAAGCCATTCAGGCAAGCCACGGGTCACTAGAGTCGTGATACTGGCCTCGATTTGCGACCGACCAACAGGCTCTAGGTCGCCAAGCTCCGCCAACACCTGCTGGCCATCTAGCGCCTGCCCCGGTGCCGTGTGCTGAATACAGGCAACGGCAAATGCCTGCTGCTGCAGACGCTCTTGCTGAGTTGCAATAACGTGGGCGCGCAGTTCGTCCCAGTTAACTGAGTCGACTTTGTTGACAACCAACAACGCGCGACGATCCAGCAGCGCAATGCGCTCCAGTAACTCCCAGACAGCCATGTCGCCGTATTTGTCGCGACTCACAATCAATATAATAACGTCTGCCAGCCCGGCAATGGCGAGCACCGCGCGGCGGTAGGTGTCTGCCGCCAGCGAGTCAAAATCAGGGGTGTCCCACACTATCACCGAGCTGTCTTGTGCAACCGGACCAGAAGAGCGAGCCGCATCCGCAAAGGCGGAATCGCTCACCTGCAGCAACGAGTATTGGTCGAGATCATCCGCTGACAGCTGCGCCGCTGACACCCGTCGCGCCGGCGCTAGCGCCTGAGCGATACGCTCAAGCACAACCTCGTCAACCCCCAGAGCCGCGCCACGAGCATGCCGCGTGTGCCCCGCAAGCGCGCTCACAGTGGTAACTTCGGAGCCGACCAGCAGATTAACCAGCGTACTCTTACCCGCCTGGGTTGGACCCAGAACGGCAACCTGACACAGCTGTGGCGCAAGCGTCGCAAGCTCGAGCTTTTCGAGGCTCGCAATCGCCAGCCCCAGCATATCGAGTGCGTCTTCCGGCACCTGCTCAGGAGTTGGACCAGAGGAAGGCGCTTCGCGCCCATGAAAAGAGGCCAGCGCATCACGCAGGGCCTTGAGATTTTGCAACATCGTTAAATTGTACCAGCGTGCGGCGATTGCGTTACGTCTCGACAAGCACGATCATCCCCCTAACCTTGGTATGGGATTACCCAATGCAATCGATACATCGTCTATCTGTGTTCGCTCGGCCTTCCGTCTTTTCACTCTGCCTGGTACTGCTCGGCTGTTTGACCCCGTTCACGGCCAACGCCGCGTCTTCCGACGAAGTGCGCGCCACCTTATTTGCCGACGCCACCAGCGCGTTAAAATCAGCCAACGCGGCACGCGCTAACCTGCTCGCCCCGCTCGCCTACGCCGAAGCCAGCGAGCGCTATCGTAAAGCGGAAGAGCTGCTGGAAGAAGGCTCAAGCCTCGACTCGATACGACGCAACCTGCGTAAGGCCAGTGAAGGGTTTACCCAGGCGAGCAAGGCCGCCAACCTCGCCAATCAAACGTTCAGCACGGCACTCACCGCCCGCGCCGCGGCTGAAGAGGCTAATTCAAGCCAGCACGCGGCCGAAGAATGGAAAGCCGGAGAAGTCGCACTGGCTGAAGCGGCCCAGCGGCTGGAAGGCAAACGTACTGACAGCGCCGTTGATTACGCAGCAACCGCTGAAGAGAATTTTCGCAACGCTGAATTGCTCGCGATTAAGTCGAGCTTTCTCAACGAAACCCGCGAACTGCTTGCGCAGGGTAAAAAGCTAAAAGCCGATCGCTACGCCACTCAAACCTACGCGTCTGCAAAATCAAAGCTAGAAAATGCTGAAACCCAGCTTGAGCAAGATCGCTACGACGCCGATCGCGCGCGCAACACCGCACGTCAGGCAAAGCACGAGGCCTATCACGCCATCTACCTTGCCGGCATTGGCAATGATGTCCGCAAAGGTGACAAGAGTACCGAGAGCGTGTTGCTGGGCTGGGAAGCGTCGTTGCGTCGCTTGGGTGACGTTATGGATGTTCCGCTATATTTCGACAACGGCGAAACCGCTGCGGTGAACACGCTGATTGCAAAAATTAACGACATGAACTCTCTGGTTGAGCGCCTCGCGCAAGACCTGGGCGAACGCGAAGCTCAGGTTGCTGCGCTGGATGAAGAAGTGACCCAACTCAACGCCAAGCTCGGCGGCGAAGCGGCTGCTGTTCAGAGCCTCAACGCCATCCTGCAAAAGCAGGAACAGCATCGGCAGAGCTTCTCGCAAATCGAGAACAGCTACCTCTTGACTGAGGCCGAAGTCATGCGTCAGGGCAACGATGTGATCTTGCGCATGGTTGGGCTCACTTTCGATAGCGGGTCATCAACACTCAAAGACGAGCACCAGGAGTTACTGCAGAAGTTGCGTGCCTCGGCTGATGTATTCCCCCGCTCGACGCTGTCGATTGAAGGCCACACCGACTCCTTTGGCAGTGATACCGCCAACCTCGCGCTGAGCGAAGCCCGGGCCCTGGCCATCAAAGATTACCTGGTCGATGAAACGGCGATGGACAGCCTGCGCATCAGCTCTGTTGGCTTCGGCGAGTCACAACCGGTGGCCAACAACGAAACCGCTGATGGCCGGGCCAAAAACCGTCGAATCGACATTGTGATCCGTCCCTTCGAAGCGCTGTGAACCACCGCACAGGGCGCCAGTGAACTGGCGCTTAATAGCTTGAATAAACCTAAAACAGTTGCGGAAGCGACTGTTTTATAACCAACGTTGTAAGTCCGACAACAAAAACGCTTTAACAACCGCATAACATCCGCAACCTTAAATAAGACTACAGTAAACGCGTGTATGGAAGCCCGCGTTCCACGGTAGTCACTTACTAGTTGAGAGTTGTCGATGCGCTGCAGTTTAGTGCCATTGGTTGTCCGTTCCCTGCATGCGCGATGCACTGCAGGGCCAGTAAACCACGGAAATTCAGACCCCATTCGACACCGGCCGCGCTACAGGTTCGGGCAGCTTGCCCTCTCCGCTGCGCTTGCCTGGGCCCCCCTAACCACGGCACTAACCACCGCACTGCTAACAACCATCGAGGCGCCGCGCGCCTACGCAGAGGGTCCAGCGCTGTATTCAAGCCTCGCCCTAAACAACCCCGCGCTGGCACCGGTATTAGCCAGCGCCGAACACAGCCTGCTGTGGAGCACCAATGGCCGCCTGAATAACCAGGCCATCGACGCCATGGCCGTGCTGGCACGTGTCACTGAACATGGCCTGCCCTCGTCCCGTTATGCACTGGGCCGCCTCACGGCTCTGTCACTTGAACTCGCCGAGCCTGCAACCGAATTCCGTTTCAATGAGCTGTTAACCGCCGCGATTGAAACCTACGCCATCGACCTGCTACAGGGTTTGCAACCCAGCGCCTTCAAAGATAGACGCGACCCCAAACACCGTAGCCGAGGCCGCGAAACCATGCAGTCACAACTGCAGACGGCCGTGCTTAAGGCATTGCACCGATCGATCGCTACCAATCGAGTGGCCAAGTTTGTCAAATCAATCGAGCCACAGCACTCCGATTACCGCACCCTGCAAGGCGCGCTCACAGTCTATCGAGACATTGCAGCCAACGGCGGCTGGCCCGAAGTACCCCGCACCCAGTCAGGAAAAATGCTGGTCCCAGGCATGATTGATCCACGGGTTGGCGCCCTGCGCGAACGGCTGGCCGTTACCGAGATTCTGAACGATGGCACACCGGCTGCGCCTGCAAGTCTGGATTTCTATGGCGACGCTCTGCAAGCCGCCGTTCGATCGTTCCAGCGCAAGCACGGCTTGAAAGCCGACGGTAAGGTGGGCAAACACACTCGACGCGCGCTCAACGTCTCGGTTGAGCAACGCATCCAGCAGCTTGAGCTGAACCTCGACCGCTGGCGCTTAATGCCCAAAGTGATGCCAGCGAACCACATCTGGGTCAACGTGCCTGAGTATCATCTGCGGCTGCAAATTGAACGCGAAGAAGTTTTAGATATGCGCGTTGTTGTTGGCGCGCGTAAATGGCCCACGGCCATGATGCACGACCAACTCGAGCACGTGGTGTTTAACCCCTACTGGTATCCGCCGCGTTCCATTTCGGTACGCGAAATTTTGCCAAAGGTTAAAGCGGACCCGAGCTACCTGGACACAAAGAACTTTGATGTTTTACTCGACAAGCAACCCATTGATGCCAGCACGGTCAACTGGGATGACATCACCGCTGCAAACTTCAAATACCGTTTTCGCCAGCGCCCTGGGCAGACTAACTCTCTAGGCGAAGTGAAATTCATGTTCCCAAATCATTATTCAATTTACCTGCATGACACCAATGCAAAAAGCCTGTTTAACAACCCGGAGCGCGCCCTGAGCCACGGCTGCGTGCGGGTCGAGGAACCCGACGCTTTGGCAACCGCTATACTTGAATGGGACCGCGGTTGGAACAACAAAAACGTTAGTCGGGCGATGACAGGAAACAGACAAAAATACGTCAAACTAAAGCAGACCCTACCCGTATACCTAGTGTATTTTACCGCTTCCGTTAAAAACGAAACGGTTTACTTCCATCAGGACATCTATGGTCACGACGCCCGCCACAACGCAGCAAAAGACAACGCGTCCCCAACGCTTGTGGCGCGACTGCTTGAGCAACATGACAAACACCAGCAACCATCTAATGAAAATTTGTCAAAAAAGCAGCGGAATACCACAGCGGGCACAACCGTTGTCGCCGCAGCACGGGGCGCCCGCTAAACCAATAGCGGTTGGCACAGCCCTACTGCCGTCCCAGCGTGCGCCGCTGGTGTTGATGCTGGTGTTGGCACTACTACTCGCGCTTCCGACCAGTGCGCGGGCCTCATTCAAAATTGACATCAACGGCATCATCTCTGGCCAACAGATGACGCCCGCCACCGCATTACCTGGAGAGACCCTCTCACTTGCCACCTATGGCCAACCGGTCGTTGCTGCCTTTAGCACCGTTGTCGATATTCGCCAGTCCGCTGATGACACCTGGGTTATCAAGGCCCCCACTACCAAGGGCGTCTATCCCATTCACCTAAGCGACGCCGAAGGCGTCACCAAATCGATCCAGCTGCTGGTCACCGAACCCTATGTCGGCCAACGCAGCCAAAGCGGCTATCGAATTGGCTCTTACCCAAGCCCCCAACAGGCACCAAAGCCAGAACTGTATGCCACCCCCACCGGCCTGGTTGAAGTTCACGAGCACGATCGCCATGAGCCATTATCAAACCACTTCAAGTTGGGCCAGTTTCTCTGCAAACAAAACGCCGACTGGCCCCGCTACCTGGTTATCAAGCGACCGCTGATTATCATGCTCGAGAACATAGTGACGCTGTTGCAAAGCGAAGGCGTGCCACTAACAACCCTTACCGTATTGTCTGGTTACCGCACACCCGCGTACAACGCAGCACTAGATAACGTCGCCTTCAGTCGCCACGTTTATGGCGATGCGGCGGATATTTATGTCGACTCTGATGGCGACAAATTTATGGACGACCTTAACGGTGATGGGGTTGTGTCGCTGCAAGACGCACAGCTGCTGGCGCAACTCATCAGCACCCTGCCCGGCGCGCAATTTGCAGGCATAGGCGTGTACGCCGCCACGTCGCACCACGGACCATTTGTGCACGTTGATACGCGCGGCTATAACGCCCGTTGGGGTAAGTGGCCCTAACATTTTTTGAGCGCCCTCAAAACTAGTCAGTTAACCCTGTCACCGACGTGGCCGTTTGACGTTGCCAAGACACCCTTTTATTACGGCTGGGTGATCCTCGCACTGTCTACGGTCGGCTTTCTGCTGAGTGTGCCTGGCCAGACCATGGGCATGGGGGTGTTTACCGAGTCGTTTGTCAGTGCCTTTGGTCTGAGCCGGGTCGAGCTATCGGTCGCCTACCTAATTGGCACCGCCAGCAGCGCGATGCTGCTCACCCGCGCCGGCCGTGTTTACGATCGAGTGGGCGCGCGCCTCATGATTAGCGGCGCAAGCCTTGTGCTGGGTTTGTTTGTCGCGTTTCTGGCCAGCATTGATAGCGTTAGCCGGTTTATTGGTGGCGAACAGCATGCCGGCAGAGTCGCCTTTGGACTCATCGCACTGGGCTACTTTGGCGTGCGCTTCTCGGGTCAAGGTGTGTTAACCAGTGCATCGCGCAACGTGCTGCTGGTTTGGTTTGAAAAACGCCGCGGCATGGTGGGTGGCATTCGCAGTCTGTTTGTTGCACTGGGCTTTTCGATTGCACCGCTCATTCTCGCCCAACTTATTCTGCAGTTCGATTGGCGCGGAGCACTGCTGGTCATGGCACTGGCGGTTGGTGTGATCTTTCCAATCGTCGCCGTCGTTTTTGTCCGCAACAACCCGCAGGAATGCGGGCTGCGTATAGACGGCGCCAGTACCCAAGCCCCCGCGTCAACGTCAACACCGGCCAGTTCGACACTCGCCGAAGCGCGCCACAATCCTGTGTTCTGGATCTATACCGCAGGCATTTCGGTGCACGCGTTGTTTGGCACCGCACTCACGTTTCACGTCGTCGATATCTTTGCCGAGGCGGGTCGCAGCAGCAGCGAAGCCTTTGCCTATTTCATACCGGCAGCGATTGTCTCAACAAGCACCAACTTCATTGGCGGATTTGCGGCAGATCGCATGCGCCTGAAACCCCTGCTGCTCATCATGCTGGCCACCTTCGCCATTGGTGCCTGGGGCCTGTTGCACCTCGCGGATGACTGGGGTTATTGGCTGTTGGTGGCAGGCTTTGGCATTGGCGGCGGGCTCTGGGGCGTGCTGTCAAACCTGGCTTTCATTCGTTTTTTTGGCCCGGCCCATCTCGGCGAGATTAGCGGCTTGAACACCAGCGTGACCGTATTGGCGAGCGCCATTGGGCCCTTTCTGTTTAGCTTTTCGAGGGACTACACCGGTTCTTACACACCCGCAATGTTGGCTTGCCTCGGCGCACTGCTGGTGCTGCTGCTGATCAGCGCGGTACTGCCGCAACACGAGAAAAAGCCGTAACTCAGCTGGTCATTCGAGTCGCAAAATACCAGGTGATCGGCAGTACCAAAAACCACAACCCCAGGGCATGCCCGAGCAATCGCGGCGAAATGCTGCGCAAAGTCGAACGGCGCATATCGAGGCCGATGCAAAATAACGCTGCAATCAATAACCACTTACTCAAACTACCCGCAATGCTCGCCACTTCGCCGGGCAAAGTCAGCAGACCATTCAACGTTGCGACGGCGACAAACAACAACACAAAGCCAGGCACGTTGAGTTTGCCGCGGCTACCCTCACGACTGACAAAGGTGCCCCACAACACCAGCAACGGAATGAGCCAGAGCGTGCGACCCAGTTTTACCGTGGTTGCCAGTTCGAGTGCTTCGGTACCGTAGGCGGCCGCAGTGCCCAGTACCGAACTCGTATCGTGCACGGCCAACGCCACCCATAACCCAAAGGCGCTCTGTGACATGTTGAGTGCGGTACCGATGATCGGCAAGACGACAATCGCCACAGCGTTAAGCAAAAACACCAGTGCGAGCACCGGCGCGACCTGCTTGGCACTGGCATTAAGTACCGGCGCGAGAGACGCCACCGCCGTGCCGCCACAGATCGCAGTACCGGCTGATAGCAACTGCGACTCGGTGCTTTCGGTGGCGATCAGTCGCCCCAAAACCAAGCCAACCACCAGCGTGCCAATAACGTAGCCGGCAACCAAGGGTAGATACTGCCCAGACACTGAGGTCACCTCGGCGATATCAAGCCGTAGCGCCAACAGCACCACGGCGGCCTGCAAAAACAGCTTTCCCCACTTTGATGAGCCCGACACAAGCGTTGTATTGGTCGTTAACGCAAGCGCTGCGCCAATGCCCAGTGCAATCGCGGGATGAGCGACCCATAACGCCAACAGCAAACCGGCGCCGGCAACAATCCATTGAACGGGTTGGCCTCCCGGTTGGTCGCTCGCCTGATCCTGTTCACTGCTCACATCGGGTCTCTGCTTTGGGCTCCGACGAGGCAAGTCGGCGCTGCGCTGAATAAAGCCCCAGTTTAGTAGTTTTTCACCCGCATAAGGTTAGTCTGATTACATATTTCTCCCTCAAGGCCTGATCATCTAATATTTGTGCATCAGAACACGAATACTTGCACAGCCTAATCAGCCGGTAAACGCGCCATGAACGAATTCGATGCCATCGACAAAACACTGCTGCGGTCGCTGCAGGAAGACGCCTCGCGGCCAGTGGCTGAGTTGGCTGAGCGGGTGAACCTGTCGGTGAACGCCTGTTGGCGGCGCATCAAGCGCTTCGAAGAGCAGGGCATTATTACCGCCCGGGTTGCCCTGCTTGATGCGGAGCAAATTGGTCTGCAGCTCACGGCCTTTGTGTCAGTACGGACCAATCAGCACAACCCGAGCTGGCTGAAGGCCTTTGCAGCCGGCGTCGATTCAATTCCGGAAGTGGTGGAGTTTTATCGCCTGAGTGGCGATATCGACTATCTGCTGAAAATTCGCCTGCGGGACATCAACGACTACGACCGGGTGTACAAGGCCTTGATCGCCACCGCCCCAATTGCGGATGTGAGCTCCTCTTTCACCATGGAAGAGTTGAAGCACACCACGGCACTGCCCATCAGCTGATAATGTATTTTTCCTCTCATACCGCGTGATATTCGTCACATATGGAGATCTACGGCCCTATGTGTGGGATATTTTCACAACATAGACCCAAATTACGGGGTTAATAGTGATTTTTTACCGCGCATTCGGGGGTATCGTTAGACCAACAACAATCGATGGATCGGTGCTATGAACTCTTCAACCCTTGCAAACAGCTCGCCCACCCAAGGCCCAAAGCTGACCACTACCCAGCGGTTGTTCACGGCCCATCCGGCAGACGTTGACGAAACCTATTTTGAGCACCTGCGCGCCGCCAGCTCATTTGCCGGCGGCCTCGCGGTCTGCACTTTTTGCTGTTTTGTTCATGCCCTGATTCCAGGCCTGTTCACCACCAGCGCCAGTGCCCGGGTTGAGCGCATGCACGAACGCATGCACCATCGTGGCAGCACAGAGAAATAAACTCCGCGCCGCTGCCTTTGTTACGCGCCGCTGCCTTTGTTACGCGCCGCTGCCTTGTTTACGCGCCGCTGCCTTTGTAGTCGCCAGGGCGCTTCTCGAAGAACGCGTTAACCGCCTCAGCGTGATCGGGCTCGGCGTGACACAGCGCTTGATAGGACGCTGACATCTCCAACAACTCATCCATGCCAGATTCTTTACTGGCGCGCATTAATTGCTTGGTCAGGCGCACCGCATGCGGTGGGTTGGACGCAATCCGCTGAGCCAGCTCAAGGGCTTCGCTGATCAGCGCATCGGGCTCAACCACATCAGACACAAGACCCATCGCCTTAGCGTCTTCTGCACCAATCATGTCGCCGGTAAACGCCATCTTGCAGGCGTTGGAATACCCCACCGCACGCGGCAAAAACCAGGCACCGCCATCGCCAGGAATGATGCCGAGCTTAATGAAGCTCTCGGCAAACTTTGCTTTGGTGCTGGCAATGCGAATGTCACACATGGTGGCAAGATCACAGCCTGCACCCACTGCCGGGCCGTTGACCGCAGCAATAATAGGCACGTCTAGCGCCGCCATTGCTCGGGGAATACGCTGAATACCATTGCGATAGCTGTTCGCCTGAGCAAAGGGTGCGCCCGAGAACAACCCCTTTCGGTCGCGCATGTCCTTGACGTTGCCACCGGCGCAAAACGCAGTGCCATCACCAGTGAGCACAACCGCACGCACGCTTTCATCCGCATTCACTTCAGCGCACATCGCCTCGATGTCACCAAACTGTTCCGGACCGGTGAGTGCGTTGCGCGTGTCAGCGCTGTCCATGGTAGCCAGCAATACGTGGCCGTGCCGTTCGCGTCGTAAAAAACTCATAACTTCTTCTCTCGGTTTCTATGGGTTAAAGGCGGTTGGTTAAAGCGGTTAGTTAACACTGGTGGTTAGCGGGAATCGCTAAACTCGTCATCAAGGCCCGGATCAGGCAATTCATCATTTTGGTGGTTGCGCACCGATTCGCCGTCCAACTCAACGCCGAGTTGTTCGCGAAGTTCTAACGCCTCGGCTGACGCCCCCGACTCAAGCAGCCCCCCACCGGCTAAGGCACCACCCGTGAAAAACGCATTGCCATCAGCGGTACCCTCTGCTCCCACCTTTGTGCTTTCCTCTGAACCAAAGCTCGCCTCGAACATTTCCCAGACTGTGATAAACAGCGCAGCGATTAACGGGCCAATGATTAATCCGGAAATGCCATAAGTGCCTAGCCCACCAAGGGTTGCCAACAAAATGAGGTAATCGGGCATGCGTGTGTCGCGCCCTACCAGCAGCGGCCGCAGCAGATTGTCAGCCATGCCAATACCAAGAATACCCACGGCCACAAGAATTGCGGCGCCCGTGTAGTCAAGGTTGACTGCCAACATGATTGCGGCAGGCAACCAGATGAGTGCCGCGCCTATCGCGGGTAACAGCGAGAACAGGGCCATCATCACGCCCCACAACACAGCGCCCTCAATACCAAGAAACGCAAAGGTAATGCCGCCGATGGTGCCCTGCACGGCGCCAATAACAAAGGTGCCCTTGACCGTGGCCCGAACCACCTGGGCAAAGCGCGCAAACAGCGCACGCTCGCGGACATCGCCCAGTGGTAACACCTGTACCAGCCGATCAGTAATCATGGCGCCATCGCGCAGAAAGAAATACAACAGGTAAATCATCAGGAACATGCTGAGCGCAAAATTAAGTGTGCCTTGACCAGCCTTAACCGCATTCGAGGCAACCCACTGCCCAGAGACCATCGCTGCACTCGACAACGACTCTCTAAGCCCGTTTGGATCAAAACCGAATTCTTCAGCTTTTGCCGTAGCCTCTGGGAATATGCTTTTGGCTAAGTCCATAGCCTTTTCCACCGGCCCGGCAAAATCGATCCCGCCAGGGCCCTGTTCAGCAAGCAAACGCGCCGTTTCTGCTGCCACCGCAAAGCCGATACCTATCAACGGCAAAACCACCAACAGAGTGACCACCAAGACCGTCACTATCGACACCAGTGAGTCTCGCTCGCCAACCACCCGTCTAACCCGCTCTGATAATGGTGCGAACAAAATCGCAAACGCTACCGCCCAGAACAGCGCGACCATGAAGCCTTGCAGTAGGCTGATGAACGCCAGGCTAACCAGGGTAAGTAGAATCAGGAACGCGACGCGCTCAATATTTTTTTGTGTCATAGCCCAATTGTACGCCCCGCAGGCGTGACTACAAACAGATCGAAACCGGCGCCTCGATGTGCTTTGCCCGTAAATATTCGCCCAGTGACTTGGCCTGACCGTCAATGCGGTTATTAGACGACACCCCATCGCGCAGGACGCCACGAATGTAGAAATTTAGGGCCCGCAAATTTGGCATTTCGTAGCGCTCGATGACGTAGCCGGCCATGTCAGGCAGCAGCACCTTTAACTGCTCCACCGTCAAATAATGGTACAGCCAAGCGTAGGCCGCATCAGAAGTTGCCCAGACACCGCAGTTTGCACAGCCACCTTTATCGCCAGAACGGGTCCCAAACAAGCGGCCAAATTCAATCGTTTGAGTCGGCCCAACCGGCTCTTTGCCGGCCGCTAGCAAGTTTTCAGCCGGGGGTTGCTGTTGGTATCTGATCTCCGGCAAAGCCAACCGCTGGGTGGGTAAAATGTCGGTTGTTGTGCCACCGATGTGCAAGCGTTCGGTCACCTGCTGGGAATCCAGCAATGCCGGCCAATAGACAATAACCGGTCCACCCTGACTCACATTATTACGCCCGGTGTATCCCGGAATATTGCACAGAGCAAGCTCTACCACCTTGGCCGAGAACAGGCGCCCGACCTGAGCTTTGTCTTCCGAACGAACCGCAATACGCAGCGCCGCAAAGGCCTCTTCATTAGACATTGGGTTGGTTTTGTCGCTGCGCACGAGTTGAATTTCAACATCGTCGAACGCATCCCGCCCACCCACCGAGGCAAACAGCGCCTCGGTAAATATCTCAGCTTTTCGTTCAATATCGAGACCGGTCAACAGCATTTCACAGCTGTTGCCATAGCCACCCATGGTGTTGATGCACACCTTGTGCGTGGCCGGTGGACTGCTGCCCCGTGTGCCACTCACGCGTACCCGGTTATCACCCACCGAGGCGATCTTCATCGTATCAAAGTGAGCGATGACGTCAGGATTTAGATAGGCCGGACTGGAAATCTCGTACAGCAATTGCGCCGTGACCGTGCCAGGTGAAACGAGCCCGCCGGTGCCCTCGTGCTTGGTTACCGTAAAGGCGCCATCCGCTTCAATCTCTGCAATGGGAAACCCGACGTTCAAGAACGACGGCACTTCGTCAATAAAGGAATAGTTTCCGCCACAGGCCTGACCACCGCACTCAATGATATGGCCCGCCGCTAACGCGCCGGCCAATGCGTCGTAGTCATCACGTGCCCAGTTAAACTTCCAGGCGGCGGGACCGATAACCACCGCCGCATCGGTCACACGCGGACAGATCACAATATCAGCGCCTTGATCGAGCGCTTCTTTAATCGCCCAGGCGCCAAAGTAGATGTTAGCGGTAACGGGTGGCAGCCCAGAATCAGCAAGGGTCTCGTTTTTATCGATATTGCGAAACTCATGGCCTTGGGCGGTTAAGCTCGCAAGCTCCGGCATCAGGTCGTCACCGTCGATGTAGGCCACCTTGGCCGTGCGCCCCTGGCTCTCGATGAGTTTTTCAACTTCGGCTGCCATTGCCCGAGGATTAAGCCCGCCAGCATTGGTGACAATCTTTATGTCTTTGTCCAGGCAGTCGCCCAGCACGTCCTGCACCTGTTTGAGAAAGGTGCCCACATAACCAAAAGATTCACCACGCGCCTGCTGCTGGTTATAAAGAATGGTCATGGTTAACTCAGCCAGATAGTCGCCGGTCAGCACATCAATGGGCCCACCATCCACCATCTCCCGAGCGGCAGACAGTCGATCGCCGTAAAAGCCGCTGCAGTTGGCTATGCGTATGACTTCGCTCATCCGTTATCCCCCTCGTTGCTGGTATCAAGGTCGGCCACCCACGCGGCTTTGCGTTTCTCACGAAAGGCCGCCATGCCCTCTTGCCCTTCTGGGCCTTGAAACAAACCGGCACTCCAGGGGCCTGTTTTCTCGAACGCGTCTGCCACCGACATCAGCGGCACCTCGCGCACCAGCTTTTTGCATTCAATTATTGCGGTTGGGCCACCAAGATTGATCATATCGATCTCTTCTTGCACCGCCGCATGCAACTCCTCTTTCGGCACAGCGCGGTGGGCAAACCCCATCGCCACGGCGTCGCTGCCGCTAAAGCGCTCGCCGGTTAGAAACAACTTCATGCCGTGGTGACGGCCGAGCTTTGGCAAACACACTACAGAAATAACCGCGGGTATCACACCAATGCGCACTTCGCTAAAGCTGTATTGCACCTCAGCCGCCGTCACTACAATATCGGCCGCACCAACCAGCCCAAGGCCACCGGCAAACGCGGCGCCGTTCACGCAGGCGATGACCGGCTTGGCGCTTTCAAGTAGTGCATTGAGCACGTCCGGGTAACTTATCGCTCGGCCGTGCACGATCTCCCCGGGCGGCGCCTTAAGGTCCGCGCCAGCGCAAAACGCCGGCTCAGAACCGGTGAGCACAATGCAGCGCACAGCTGGATCGTTGTTGGCGTTGTGCAAGTGATCAAACAGTTCGCTGACGAGAATGCTCGACAGCGCATTACGCGCTTTGGGCCGGTTCAGAGTTATCCAGGCCGCGCCCGATCTAATCTCGTACAGGCTGTGCTCTTGCCCTGTGGGCGTTTGCTTGACTTCACTCATGTCGCGCTGTCCTCGTTTTTGCTGTCGATGTCGTTATGTATTTCGATGAGCAATTGGCCGTTGTCAGCCTGATCCGCACTTTGTACGTGCACCGCAACAATGGTGCCCTTGGTGGGTGCGGTTATTCGATGCTCCATTTTCATCGCCTCAAGAATCAGCAACAGCTGGCCCTTTTCAACCTGATCACCTACCGCCACTTCCACCGCCAGCACTTTGCCTGGCATGGGGGCCACAAGTGCACCTTCGGCATCACCGGCCCCTTTGCGGTGAAATCGTGGCAACTGAGTAAACTCAATATCACCGCGAGCAGAATGCACCAGCCAACGGGCCTCGTCTTCCTGAGCGCCAGGCTGTGCCACTCGCACCACACTCAAGGTCTGCCGACGCCCGTCTATAGCCAGTTCGACGCTGTGGGCTTCGCTCGACTCCTGGTTGACCGAATAGAGTTGTACGCGGCTATCGAGTGAGGGGTCACCGTTAACCAATTCGCCAACACCGGTTGAAAACGTGCCATCTCTGTTTTTTGCATAGGCCAGACGCAGTTCCTCATCGCGAAACCCAAACTGACTGCGTTGGGGCGGCATCACTGAATTCCGCCAACCGGAGTTGATGGTCGACAGCACCTTTGCGTTTAAGCGACGCTCGTGTTGCGCAACCATAGCAACCGCCGTAAACGCGGCGTTGCGTTCATCGATTGAGACGATTCGATTCGCTGCGGGTTTAACACGCTCAATAAAGTCGGTAGTGGTGTCACCGCTGAGAAACTCCGGCGCCCGTAAACAGGCCACCAAAAAATCACGGTTATGGGTGAGGCCTTGAATGCGGGTGGTTTCCAGCACCCGAGCCAAACGGGCAGCCGCTTCGCGACGGCTCGGCGCGTGCACAATCACCTTGGCGATCATCGGGTCAAATTCCTGACTCACTGCGCTGCCAGACACAACGCCCGTGTCGTAGCGAGCGGCGCCGCTGGTTGACTCCGCCCACACCGCAACCTTGCCAGGTGCTGGCAAGAAATCGTTGGCGGGGTCTTCGGCGTAAATGCGCGCCTCAATCGCGTGGCCATTTATCGCAAGATCCGCCTGGACATAACCCAGTTCTTCGCCCTCGGCCAGCCGCAACTGTTCACGCACCAGATCAAGCCCAGTGATCTCCTCGGTGATCGGATGCTCTACCTGCAGGCGGGTGTTCACTTCCAAAAACCAGAACTCGTCGCCGTCGAGCAAAAACTCCACGGTGCCCGCTGAGCGATACCCCAGCTTCTGTGCAGCAGCCACGGCCGCGGCTCCCATTGCCGCTCGAATGGCTGGCGTTACCGCTGGCGACGGGGCCTCTTCAATTACTTTTTGATGGCGCCGTTGAATGGAACATTCCCGTTCGAAACAATGCACCAACTGACCGTGGTTATCGCCGAGAATCTGAATCTCGACATGGCGCGCCGCCGACAGCCAACGTTCAATAAACAACGTATCGTCACCAAAGGACGCACCGGCCTCTCGCTTGGCAGAGGCAACCGCATCAGCCAGGTCGTCTGCACCACGCACAATACGCATGCCGCGCCCGCCGCCACCGGCTGAGGCTTTGACCAGCACCGGGTAACCGACCTCAAGGGCGGCCACCGCAAAGTCTTCACCCGCACGCAGTTCTTTGGCCGGCAAGGTCGGCACCCCCGCATCGGTCATCAACGCTTTTGCCGACAGCTTGTCGCCCATCTGGGCAATCGCGTCTGGCGACGGCCCCACCCAAATCATGCCGGCCGCCTCAACGGCGGTTGCAAATTCGGTGTTCTCCGACAGAAAGCCATAACCCGGGTGCACGGCATCAGCGCCACTGCGCTCGCAGGCCTCTAGTACCTTGGTCAGATTCAAATAGGTGTCGGCACTGCTGTCGCCGTCTAGGGCGATTGCTTCATCAGCTTCCTGCACAAAGGGTGCGGTGGCGTCGCCATTCGCGTAAATCGCAATGGTGTAAATACCCATTTCGCGAGCAGAGCGCATCACCCGGCGCGCTATCTCGCCACGGTTCGCAATCAGCAAGCGTCGAATAGGTTGCAAGCTGATCGGGGTTACATCCGCCATGTGCCAAACTCCTTTGTACCTTTAACCGGACCGTTGTGGCACGCAGACAAACACATGCCGATAACGTCACGGGTATCGCGCGGATCAATCATGCCGTCATCGGCCACTCGAGAGGTGGCGTACAGCCCTTTGGAACGCTCTTCCGCCCAGTGCTCCGCAACCGCGGCGCGCTCGGCGTCTGCCTCCTCATCAAATTCAAGTCCCCGACGCTGTGCCGCGCCGCGACCGACAATGCTCATTACGCCCGCCATCTGCTTCGGCCCCATCACTGCAATTTTTGCCGTCGGCCAGAGAAACGTAAAACGGGTACCAAAAGATCGACCGCTCATGCCGTAGTTGCCCGCGCCATAAGAGGCGCCAACAATAATGCTGATGTGCGGCACCGTAGAATTGGCCACCGCATTAATCATTTTGGAACCGTTCTTGGTGATGCCACCCTGCTCGTAATCGGTGCCGACAATGAAGCCCGTAATGTTGTGCAAAAACACCAGCGGCACATCGATTTGATTGCACAGCTGGATGAACTGCGCAGCTTTCTCGGCCGCTTCTGAAAACAGCGCGCCGTTGTTACCCAGCACCCCCACCGGAAAGCCGTGTACCGATGCCCAGCCACACACAAGCGTTGGCCCATACAGGGGTTTGAATTCTTCAAACCGCGAGCCGTCCATCACCCGCGAAATTACCTCGCGCATATCAAACGGTGTACGCAGATCTTCTGACACCAGCCCAAGCAGAGCCGCACTGTCTTCTAACGGGTCATCCGGGGCTAAGCTCGGCCCTGGCCCTTGCTTACGCCAGTTAAGGTGACTCATGACGTCGCGTAACAGACGTATGCCGTCCATCTCGTCTTCTGCCAGATAGTCGCCCAGACCTGACACCGTGCAATGCATATCGGCGCCACCCAGCGCCTCCGGGTCAGCGTCTTCACCGGTGGCCATTTTCACCAGCGGTGGTCCGCCCAAAAACACTCGGGACTGATTTTTGATGAGTATGTTGTAGTCGCTCATCCCCGGCTGATAAGCCCCACCCGCTGTGGATGCGCCAAACACCAGCGACACCGTAGGGATACGCAGTTTCGACAGCTCGGTGATCTCGTAAAACAGTCGTCCGGTTTCGCCAAAGTGTTCTTCTTCGCGTCGAATCGCCGCCTCGGGGTCTTCGCCGGATTCGCCGCGCAGGTCAGCACCAGCCGACTCCACAAACTGCACGTAGGGCAGACGATTCTCCCGGGCGATCTCAAGCCCGCGCATGAGCTTCTTGGTGTTGAACGGATTAAACGCCCCCGCTCGCACCGATGGGTCGTGACCGAGAATCACACACTCCACCCCTCGAATGACGCCGATTCCCACCACAAAACCCGACCCCACGTTGTAACTGGTACGCCAGGCCGCAAGCGGGCTGATTTCCAGAAAGGGCGTGTCTGGGTCTAGCGCGTTGGCGATACGCTCACGAATCGGCATCTTGCCGCGTGCCGCCAGCCGCTGGGTTGCCTCTTCGCCGCCACCTTCGGCTGCTTCGGCTTGCAAATCTTCCATAACGCCAAGCAACCGCCCCATGGCGGCGTGATTGTCAGCGAACTGATCAGATCGGATATCCAGCGTGGATTCGAGTGTTGGCATAAATTCCCCTCCCAAGAGTTTTCAGGCCTGCTACAGCCAAGTCTAAATATACCCTGCCTGCGGCACCTCCGCCCATCGCCTCCCGCAATGTTAGACTGACCGTTGCTAACCCAGTCGCTCGCACCAACTTGCACAGCAACCTCGTACCTCGCCGCAGCGGAGAGCCCGCATGACAAACCTAACCACGTTCCGCAACGACACCCGCCTGTGGCTTGAAACCCATTGCCCGGAAGGCGCGCGCGGCGACGGCTACGTACCACTGGGCAGCAGCAAGGTTGAACTTGAGGCCGACACTCTGACCTGGCTCAACAACATGGCTGAGCGCGGCTGGACCGTGCCGACCTGGCCAAAAGAATACGGTGGCGCTGAACTCGAACTCGATGCCTACAACGTGTTGATCGAAGAACTAAAACGCATCAATGCGCGCCCCCCATTAACCGGGCGAGGCGTGAACTACATTGGCCCCACCATTCTCGAACTCGGCAGCGACGATCAGAAAGCACGCTGGTTACCAGGTATTTCTCGGGGCGAAGGCGCATGGGCCATGGGTTATTCCGAACCGGGCGCCGGTTCTGATTTGGCCAGCCTGTCACTGAAAGCCGAACTCGTTGGCGATAACTACGTATTAAACGGCCGCAAAACCTGGACCTCAGACGCCATGCTGTGCGACTACATTTTTGTCTTGGCGCGCACCTCACCCGACAAACCCAAACACCAGGGCATCAGTTTGATTCTGGTCGACATGAGCCAACCCGAAGTTGCGGTTCGCCCGATCCAGTTGATCTCCGGCGCATCCCCCTTCAACGAAACACTGTTCGAAGAGGCCCTCGCTCCGGCCGTGGATGTGATCGGTGGTGTGGACAACGGCTGGACCGTGGGTAAACGCCTGTTGCAGTTTGAACGCTCTACCCACGCGGGCATCAACGTCTCAGGCTCTCAGGGCGGCATGACTGCCGAGAGCACCATGCCCGACCGGTTGCGGCACTACGTTGGCAGCACAGCGGGCAAGCTCGCTGATAGCGAACTGCGCACTAAATTGACCCGGTTTGAAATGAATGGCCACGCCCAACGCCTGACCCAGAAACGCGCCATTCAAGAGCTTGAAGCACGCGCGCCCGGTTTTACCTCATCTGCCGTAAAACTGACCAATGCCTTACAAAAACAGGAAGGCGACGAACTGTTGATCGCCGCAATGGGAACCCAGGGCGTCGGCTGGGGCGGCGAGCAGTTTGCCGCAGATGAAACTCGCACCACCAAAGACTGGCTGTATCAGAAGTCCCTCACGATCGCCGGGGGCACCAAAGAAGTTCAGCTCAACATCATCGCCAAACGGGTGCTGGGCCTACCGGATTAAGCCCACTGCTGAACCGACAGAACGGACAGATTGCGGGCACCAAAACCACGCATACCTCAGGCGCGCCGCACATTTATCGCCCTTAACAGAGCAGCAAAAAACCTCCGCAGCCAAAAAAAGCCAGCGCTCTGCCGATTATCGTTGTTGGCACGTATTCTGCATTTTCTAACAGGCGAACCGAGCGTTGGGTTGTGGCTGGGCTGTTGGTCTCTCTCTATCCGCCTTAACAACCCGCCTCTCTCCCCTCTCCTTTCCCGGCGCTCGGTTCGCGCCTATTCAGCACATAGATTCAGCAACTGTCGGACGTGAGGAGCGCTTAGACCATGAACAACCCAGCCACTAAAGTACTCAGCAACTACCCACTGAACTGCTACCTGCATATCTATCGGGTGGTACGCAAAACTAACGCAGACACCTACCAACCGTCTGCTGTGGTTGAATCGAGTTTTGTCAGTGTTGCCAGTATGGGAACAACCCGAGAGCACGCCGAACAGGTTGCGATTAACTTAGTGCATCAGCAGGGCTTCCACATCTTGGCAACCGACACGGCGACCGCTGCTCCTTGGCTATCCGAACAAAATGACTTGCCGTACCTCGACGACCTGAGTCGGTACGGTGTGGCGTTACAGGAAATTGCCGCTTGAGCGGCTAGCAGATGGGGTCAGAATTTATTCTGATCCCCGCTTTCACAACCAACCCCTGTCCACACTAACCATCCTTAAACAAAAACGCTTCCTCGAGCACCCGCGACTGAATTCTCCAGCCCTGCGCTGTGCGCACAAACTCATCGACATAGTTACCGATAACGGTGAAACCAGGAACCACCGCAGGACCGGAGTCAGGCCGCGCAGCGGCATAGATGGTGGCATAACTGATACCGGTTGCCCGGTTCGCATCGATGGGCGTAATGCGAATCGTGCTCATCAGATGCCGTGTCATTGGGCCATTGCGCGCTTCTCCAATGCGCTGCCGAATTGCGGTTGTGCCCGTGATTGTTTTGCCGCGCAGGGTTAACGACGCCGTCTCGCTGAACAGCGCCGTATACCCCTCTACGTCACCCTGATCGCGCAGCAGTGCGTAGTCGAGCACCAGCTCAGTGCACGCAGCAGTAGCACCAAGGGTGTTGACGGGCGTACAGCCCCCCATGAGCAGGCTCAGCATCGCTAAGGGGCCAACAAACAGATAGGGGTTATATCGAAATTTTTTCAGCTTCATGCACTTGCCTCCCCGGGCAGTGGTTAGTGCGGTGCGATTGTTTACACCAGCGGTCTGAGCATAATGGCAACCAATACCTGAACGCACCCCGGAGATGGCATGACCGACACACTCACCTTCACAGGGCATTGCCTGTGCGGCAACATCCAGTTTGAGGGCCGCGTAAATCCCCAAGACGCCATCGCCGTGCACTGTCATTGCAAAGATTGCCAGCGGGCTACCGGCAGCGGTTTTGCCACCGTGGTTGCAGTACCTGAGGCCGCGCTGCGCGTAACTGGCGAGGTTGCTGAGTTCACAGTGGCCGGCCAAACCGGCGGCGAGGTCTCGCGGGAATTCTGCCGGAACTGTGGCTCCCCCCTGTTCACCCGCGCAAAACTCTCACCGGGGTTGCGATTTATCAAGGCGGGCGTGTTGGACGATTCGAGCTGGGTGACACCCGCCATGGCTTGCTGGACCGAGCGTCGAGAGGCCTGGTGCCTGATCGATGACCAGCTCCCCGGGGTTCCACAAAACCCCAATCTCACGGGCTAACTGCGGGTTGGCTGGTGCTCGCTGCGAATTACATCTTCCTGCATCCCCACCCACAAACTTAAAGCATCGATTCAGCTGAACCACGCTAAGATGATTGGGCTGGCAGATCTAGGGAGGGGGTCTTGATGATCTGCCAGTTCGCTCGGCGACACCCATGCAGCGATACGCAATGGGTGTCTGCCGGGCCATTTATTTTTACTGCGACCGCTCAGGAGTCTGTGCGATGCCCCTATCCAGACCTCTGCTAGCTGGCGCGCTAGTCACGCTCATTGCCGGCCTTGTCTGGTGGTGGCAATCGAGCCCTTCTGCCGTTGAGAGCGACGTGGCCGATATTGCTGATGTCGCGACAACCGGCGTGATCCAGCGTTCAGATAAACCCGAAGCACCCACACCACTGCGACCCTCGGTTGTCACTGCCGCAACAAAACTGGGTCAAGGACAACGCGCCGTACCCGGCATGCCCACAGTTACCAATTTTGAGTTGCCCGTCTTAAGAGAAACCGCTGTTGGACTGGCGCTGCAAATTCCCAACACCGCATTGCCCGCGCGAGCCGCGCATGAACTAAGCAAACCCGATCAGGCCACTGCCAGTGCTTCGGTCAGCGTAAGCGTACGTTTTGACATCTACTCTTGGTCTGAGGGGGTATTGGTCGCAACGGCTGACACGAGCGTTGAGCTAACGCCCGCGCGTAACCTGCCGGAGGTGCCTGACGCGCTGGAGGCTATGCAGTCGCAGTTTGGCACTCATGGCAGACTATTATTGGTATTGCCCGTGGGTGCCCAAGGGTTACCGCCGGCACTCAACCCCAACGACGCCTTTGTGCTCATCGCCGAGCGAGTGCCGGCTTCGTCGTCCTAACGCGCAATCACAATGCAGTCCATATCGTTGGCAAAGCTAACGGGGCCCGCGAAGTGCGTGCGAATAGCCGCCTCGGTTTGCACCTCTTGACCCAGCGTGCGGCGCATACGGTGCGATAACACCAAGCGGCCCGGTTTTGCCTTGGCCGCAATCTCACCAATCGTGTCAGGCCGCATGTGCAATTTGGCCACACTATCCTTGGCCGTTTGTGGAATCGCGTTGTGAGCAATTAACACGTCTGTCGCCTTGGCAAGCTTCTGTAAGGTCTTGCGGTTGCCACTCATATCGCCAGAGAAGCTCACCGAGTGATCCCCGACAGTTACCCGCCAAGCGAGTGCCGGCAAGGGGCCATGAGTAACAGGCACCGCGCGCAACTCGAGGCGTTCGTTGCTAAACACCAAAGCCACCTTACGGCCTGTCACTTTAAGATCCTTCGGTATCAGGTTATACGCTGAGTACCGATCGGGATCGGTGAAATTACCCAAATAGCGAAACGCCCCCTCGGTACCAAACAGGCTACGCGCATAACCGCTGGTCGCTGGCATGATGGCGTTACCCGCCGGGCCAAACAACGGCAGGTTCTCACGCCGATCGCCAAAGAAGGACGCCTTAACCAGTGCGGGCAGATCCGCACTGTGATCCACGTGCAGGTGAGACAACGCAATCGCGTCCAAATCTTCAACCCGCGCGCCACTACGCCCAAAGTTGGCAGCAACGCCGCTGCCGGCGTCGACCAACACTCTCGCCGCGCCATCGATCCAGACCAGGTAACCGCTAGACGCACGATCGTTGTAGGTAATCTCAGGCCCACCCGACCCCAGAACTTGCACGGCAAACTGCGCCGCCTTGCATGAGTTAGCTCCGGCGCCGAAGCTCAGCTTAACGACATCTTCTTTAACTAGTTCTGGGGCAGAACTAGCCGCCGAGGCGCTCTGGGAATTTGCCGACAGCAACAGCGCTGCTGAGAAGCTCAACCCAGTGAGCCAGTTCGGAGTGCGTCTTTGCATGTTATTCATCACTTTTTATCTCCAGCTAATGCCGCTAGCTTTTTTTCTTAAACGCCTCAGCAAACGCACTGGCCATCGCCCCTGATGCCGCCGGTGCTTCGGTTTTGCGTTTGCCACCATTACCACCATTGCCGCCGCCGTTGCCCCGTTTACCACCCCGTTGCCGGTCTTTTCCTGGTTTACCCGCGTCGCGGTCACCCCGTGATTCGCTGCGCTCAGCTGGATCAGACAGCCGCATCGTCAGGCCAACGCGTTTGCGCTGCAAGTCTACTTCGAGCACTTTCACTTTAACGACATCACCCGCCTTAACTATCTCGTGCGGGTCTTTCACAAACTTGTCTGCCAGCGCCGAGATGTGCACCAGACCATCCTGATGCACGCCCACATCCACAAAGGCACCAAAGTTGGTGACGTTGGTGATCACCCCCTCGAGAATCATGTCGGGCTGCAAATCTTTCAGCTCATTCACGCCCGCTTTAAACGTAGCGGTTTTGAACTCCGGCCGAGGATCTCGTCCTGGCTTTTCAAGCTCGGCAAAAATATCAATCACCGTCGGCAGGCCGAAGGTGTCGTCTGTGTATTTTTCTGCGTTCAGCGTTTTCAGCACCGCCGGCGTCTGCATCACCTCACGAACGGGCTTGCCAAGATCTGCGAGAATCTTTTCCACCACCGGATAGGCTTCGGGATGAACACCAGAGCCGTCTAGCGGATTGTCGGCATTGGCAATGCGCAGAAAACCGGCCGCCTGCTCGAACGCCTTCGGGCCCAAACGCGGCACTTTCAATAAATCTTCGCGACGCTTAAAAGCCCCCTTTTCGTCACGTAGCTGGACCACATTTTCCGCAAGGCTGGTGGTAAGCCCCGCGATGCGCGCAAGCAGTGGCGCAGAGGCCATATTCACATCAACGCCGACACTGTTCACGCAGTCTTCCACCACGCTGTCGAGTGCACGCGCCAACCGGGTTTGACTCACGTCGTGCTGGTACTGACCAACACCAATCGACTGCGGATCAATTTTCACCAGCTCGGCCAGCGGGTCCTGTAACCGACGAGCGATCGAGACTGCACCACGCAGGCTCACGTCGAGTTGCGGAAACTCTTGGGCGGCAAAGGCTGAGGCTGAGTACACCGAGGCGCCGGCTTCTGACACCATCACCGATTGCAAGCGCATACCGGCGTTGTCTTTTTGCAACTGCGCCACAAGGGCTTCGGTTTCGCGGGAGCCGGTACCATTGCCGATCGCAACAAGGTCAACGTTGTACTTTTTTGCCAGTGCAGAAAGGGTTGTCAACGAACCCGTTACGTCATTCTTTGGCTGAAACGGATAGATCGTCGCGGTATCGAGCATTTTGCCGGTTGCATCCACCACCGCCACCTTTACACCGGTGCGAATGCCGGGGTCGAGCCCCATCGCACAACGGGCACCGGCCGGTGCTGCCAACAGCAGATCTTGCAGGTTGCGCGCAAACACACGAATGGCCTCTTCTTCACCGGTGGTGCGCAGGTCACCAAACAGGGTCGACTCAATAGAAAAGGATAGCTTGGCGCGCCAGGTTAAACGCACCACGTTTTTGATAAACCCATCCGCCGGGCGGTTCTCATCAGAGAGGTTAAAATGCCCAGCAAC
>JALZVT010000025.1 GCA_023300545.1 Pseudomonadales bacterium | reverse complement strand
CGATAACCGGCCATATAAGTGGCAGCTAGTGCGGCCTGCTGATCAGCAGGCGCGCACTCTATACGATAGGCGTCAATAACAATGTCTTGGGTGGCTGAAGAAAACGCCGTGAGCAGCGCGCAGACGACTAACGCAGTCAGTGCCACCTGGGGGTCATTCAACGCCATGCCCGTCAGCCCAAGCACAACTGCTACCTGGGCCAGCAACAACCAGCCTCGTCGCTTGCCCAGCGCGCGGGTCAGATGACCTAACCCAAGACTGTCGACCAGTGGCGACCAGACAAACTTAAACCCATAAGCCAGTGCGACCCAGCTGACAAAACCAATGGTGCTCCGCTCGATGCCCGCATCACGCAACCAAAACGACAGAGTGCCAAACACCAAAATAATGGGCAGCCCAGCCGCAAAACCAAGCGCCATCAACCGCAACGCTTGGGGCTGCACAAACAGCATAAAGCCGCTTTTAATCGATGCAGGCGGCTCAGCAGACTGAGATGGGGGCGCGGCCGAGGCCGGCGGTCTGTCCATCAATCAGTCACGGAAGTTTTCGTATTGCAGGGGGATGTCGAGTTCAGCATCGCGCAGCAACGCCATGGCCTGTTGCAGGTCATCACGCTTTTTGCCGGTGACTCGCACCTGCTCGCCTTGAATCTGTGCCTGCACTTTCAGTTTCGACTCTTTCAACAGTTTCACTATACCGCGAGCATTGTCTTTATCGACCCCCTGCCGCACCGCAAATTTCTGCCGCTTCTGCTTGCCAGAGCCCTCGATCTTGCCAGGATCGAGCGATCGCGCATCCAGCTTGCGAGCGATCATCTTGCTCCGCAAAATATCCAGCATCTGACCGATTTGAAACTCTTCAAAGGCAGCAAGCTCAACGGTTTCGCCCGAAAACTCAAAACTCGCGTCGACACCGCGAAAGTCGAAGCGCTTTTCAAGCTCTCGATTGGCCTGATCCACCGCGTTTTTCATTTCCTGATCATCGAGTTCAGAACAGACATCAAAGCTAGGCATAGGTTTCTCCACCTGATAGAGCTGGCGAGCATAGCCGCCGCGCCGGGTAATAAAAAGGTTGCACGACAGGCACCAAGCAACCGGTTATCTCGGCTCAGGTCCCGATAACTTAAAATCGCCCCACCAAACGCGCTCCAATCTCTCTCAAATCTCTCTCAAATAGGCGCGGATTCGAGATTAGGAGCACCAGCCCGCGTGGTAATATGGGGCAGACAGTCATCCACACTCAGCAAGAATACAAAAATAGCTCGACACATGCCCTATTCCGAAGCCACCAGAAACAAAACGACCGAAGTACAGATTTTGGTCGTGGACGGCGCTCGATTTTCGTCAGCCATTATCGCCAAGATACTGGGTGATGAGGGCTTCAACGACGTGCGCTACACCAACAGCCCCTTCCAGGCGCTGCGCTCGCTCGAAAAACGCCCTGCTGATGTACTTATCGCCGACTGGAACATGCCGTCAATGAACGGCCTGGAGCTCACTCGTCGGGTACGTGCGATCGAACCCTCGACACGCCATCACACCCACATTGTGCTGCTGACCGGTAATGAAGAAAGCGCCAATCTACAAGAGGCACTGCGCGCCGGCGTAGACGACTTTATTGGCAAAGACCAACTGCGTGCTCAACTGCCCAGCCGCATTCTTTCTGCCCGGCGTCTTGCCAGCCGCCAGAACGCTCTGTTAACCGAAAACTCGTCGCTAAAAAAACAGCTCAACGACCTGCGGGCAACCGATGTGATCGACCCGATCACCGGGTTAGGCAACTTAAAATTCACCACAACTCGTATTGCCGACCTGACCAAAGAAGTAGAAGCGCGCGGCGGCGCTGCTTGCCTGCTGTTAATAGGCATCAGCAACCTAAAAGTGATTCGCGACCAGTACGACGACGAAACCCTCGACGAACTGATCACCGGCTTTGCTGCCAAGCTCCGCAACCTGGTGCGACCACTCGACATTGTGACACGACCGGACACCGGCATTCTCGCGGTGACCATGCGTCAACCCAGCCTAGATAACTGCACATCTCACAGCTTCAAACGGGTATTCGACAACCTGTACATGCACTCCTTCAAAACCAGCCAGGGCTACATTCCAGTTGTGGTTGGCGTGAGTATCTGCGCCGCGGATGAGACCACCGGCTTGCCCGATGCAACCAGCTACCTACGCGCCGCCTACGACGCGCTTACGCGCTCTTATGAGACGGGCATTATTACCGTTAGCAAATACAACCTCGAACAGGCCAACCAACACCTAGCGCTCTGGGCCTGAGGCCACACCGCTTACAGCATCACTCGCCGCATGTCGGCTAGAACCGCTGAAAGCTCTGTGACAAAACGCCCTGCCTCCGCCCCGTTAATTGCACGATGATCGTAACTCAATGACAGCGGCAACATTTTTCGCGGCACAAACTCAGTGCCGTTCCACTGGGGCTTGGTAGCAAGCTTGGCAACACCAAGAATCGCTACTTCAGGGGCATTCACAATCGGTGTAAAACCTGTTCCGCCGAGGCTACCCAGTGACGAGATGGAAAAGCTTCCACCCTGCAAATCGGTTGGCGTCAGCTTTTTATTGCGCGCCTTAGCGGCAAGCTCGTTTATTTCAGCAGCCAATTCCCAGACACCCTTTTTATCCGCGTCCCGAACAACAGGCACCAGCAGGCCGTCTGGTGTATCGACCGCAAAGCCAATGTTGATGTAGCTTTTCATCACCAGGTTTTCAACTTTCGAATCAAGTGAACAATTGAATTTTGGATGTTGGGTAAGCATGAAGGCGCAGGCCTTGGCAATAAATGCCAGCGGCGTGATCTTGTTGCCGCGCCGCTCGCCTTCGGCTTTTAGCCCCCGACGAAAGTCTTCCAGCTCAGTGATATCTGCTTCATCGTGCTGGGTAACGTGAACAACGTTGAGCCACGAGCGATGCAGATTGGTTGCACCACGCCGCAAGATGCGCGACATCGGCACAAGGCTAACTTCGCCATAACGAGCGAAGTCGATTTCGGGAATCTGCGGAATACCGGAACCGGCAGCAACCGCTCCGCCATTCGCCCCACCATTCGCTAAGCTCGTTTTAACAAACAAACTCACATCGTCTTTCACAACACGGCCGCGAGCACCGGTGCCGGTGACCTGACCCAGATCGACACCCAGTTCGCGAGCCATACGACGTACTGCCGGCCCCGCGTAGATGACGGTGTTTTTTGCAGGCGCAGCAGCCTGAGTCGGTGGTGGCGCCAGACCGCTGGCATGACGCTCGGGAGTGGGCGCCGCACGCACTTCAGGCTCTTGGTTTGCTGCGACTGCAGCTGCCGCTTGCTGGGGAGCCACAGGGGCTTGAGCAGTCGCCGCGGTTTCTGTCTTGGCCGCTGCCGGCTTACCCGCAGACGCAGCACCCGTTGTGCTCATCACTGCAAGCAGCGCGTCTTCGCCGACGGAATCGCCTTCGCCAACAGCGAGTCGCAACAGCACACCGTCGGCAGGGGCCACAATGTCCATCGACGCTTTGTCAGATTCAACCACCACCAGCATCTGCTGCGCGCTAACGGTATCGCCCTCGGCCGCACCGAGTTCAATAACCACAACCTCACCCGCCTCACCAATGTCGGGAAGGCGAACTTCGAGTTCAGCAGCGCTCCCAGCCGGAGTCTCAGCAGCACCAGGCGGAGTGCTAGGGGCGGTTTCAACAGCCGCGCTCTCAACAGCCGCACTCTCAACAGCCGCACTCTCAACAGCCGCACTCTCAACAGCCGCGGCGCTTGCAACCGTGATTTCTGCGACAACCTGATCGGTGTTCACAACGTCGCCAAGGGCGACGGTAAAGTTCGCCAGAACACCGGCTACGGTGCTCTGAATCTCCATCGACGCCTTGTCAGACTCGATAACCAGTACAGCGTCATCGACCGCTACAGCGTCACCCGGCTGTAGGCACAATTCGATCACCTCAACACCATCAGCATCGCCAATATCGGGCACGACTACACTTTGAGTTGCTTCTGTCATTTCTTCGCAGACCTTCTACTTGTTCCGGTTAGACCAGACGAGGGTTAGATTTAGCGCTGTCTATCTTGAGTTCGTCGCGCGCCTTTGCGACTTCCGCCTTGCTAATGATCTGCGCATCCGCCAGCGCGCTCAGGGCGGTGAGTGCAACAAAGCCACTGTCCACTTCAAAAAAGTGTCGCAGCTTGTCGCGTGTATCGCTGCGACCAAAGCCATCCGTACCCAGCACTCGATAATCCGCATCAACGTCTGCCCTGATCTGTTCCGCGTAGGCACGAATATAGTCAGTAGCAGCAATCACCGGAATCTCTCCGGGTAACGCCTCTTGCACAAAGGAAGTCTGCGCCTCAGCCAGCGGGTCGAGCAGGTTCGCGCGCTGCACATCGTGCATATCGCGCGCCAGCTCGTTAAAGCTGGTCACACTCCACACCTCGGTGCTCACGTCGTAGTTGTCTTCCAGCAACTGCGCCGCAGCCTGCACTTCACGCAAAATCGTACCACTGCCCAGCAGGCGAACTTTCTTTTTGTTCGCCGCGTTCGTTTGCTCGCCAAACGGTTTGATTCGATACATGCCGCGTAAAATGCCCTCAACAACGCTCTCGTCGATCGAGGGTTCGGCATTCTTGTCTTTCGCATCACCAGGCTCGTAGCCTGGAAACGCTGGTTGTGGATAAGACTCGTTCATCACGGTGAGATAATAGAAAACGCTTTCACGATTTTCATACATGCGCTTCATGCCCGCTTGCACGATCACCGCCATCTCGTAGGTGTAACAAGGGTCGTAGGCGACGCAATTGGGAATGGTACCTGCCAGCACGTGACTGTGCCCATCTTGGTGCTGCAGCCCTTCGCCGTTCAACGTCGTGCGACCGGCAGTACCGCCAAACAGAAAACCGCGCGCCTGTATGTCACCCGCAAGCCACGCCAGGTCGCCAATGCGTTGAAAACCAAACATCGAGTAATAGATATAGAACGGCATCATGGTCTTGCCGTGATTAGAGTAGCTTGTCGCTGCGGCGATCCATGCTGACATGGCACCCGCCTCATTGATGCCTTCTTCCAGCACTTGACCGGTTTTTGACTCCCGGTAGGCGGCAATCTCACCAGAATCTTCGGGCTCGTAGAGTTGCCCTTTTGATGAATAAATACCCAGCTGCCGGAACATGCCTTCCATACCAAAGGTGCGCGCTTCGTCGGGCACAATCGGCACAATGCGCTCACCAATATTCTTGTCGCGGAGAAGCGTTGCCAACAAGCGCACAAATCCCATGGTGGTGGAGTTAGCCCGCTCACCCGTTCCGCTCAACTGGGTTTTGAAGGCAGACAGCTCAGGGGTTTTCAGAACCTCGTCGGTAACAATGCGACGCGGCACAAAACCACCCAGCTCTTTGCGCGTGCGGTGCATGTACGCAAGCTCGGGGCTATCAGCCGGCGGCCGATAGTAGGGCACCGTTTCCAACTCTTTATCAGAGAGCGGAATGTTGAACCGGTCGCGAAAGTGCTTCAGCCCATCAAGATCAAGTTTCTTCACCGAGTGAGTGTCGTTTTCAGCCTCGCCCGCCTCGCCCATGCCATAACCCTTTACGGTCTTGGCAAGAATGACGGTGGGCGCACCTTTGTGGTTTACCGCCTGGTGGTAAGCCGCGTACATCTTGAAGGGGTCATGGCCACCCCGATTGAGCCGCATGATGTCATCGTCGCTCATGTTCTCGACGAGTTTCAACAGTTCGGGATGCTGGCCAAAGAAATGTTCACGCGTGTAAGCGCCGCCTTTGGCTTTAAAGTTCTGGAATTCGCCATCCACAACCATGTCCATGCATTTCTGCATCAAGCCAGTTGTGTCGTTGGCAAACAGTGGATCCCACAATCGCCCCCAAACCACCTTAATCACGTTCCAGCCGGCGCCGCGGAAATAGCCTTCCAGCTCTTGAATGATCTTGCCGTTGCCTCGCACAGGGCCATCGAGGCGCTGCAGGTTGCAGTTCACGACAAAAATCAGATTATCGAGACTTTCGCGCCCCGCCAGAGACAGCGCGCCCAGCGACTCGGGCTCATCCATTTCGCCATCACCCAGAAACGCCCAGACCTTACGGTCACCCATGGGCGCCAGTCCTCGACTGTCGAGGTATTTCATAACGTGGGCTTGATAGATCGCCTGGATGGGCCCAAGGCCCATGGATACTGTTGGGAACTGCCAGTACTCCGGCATTAACCAGGGATGTGGGTAGGACGACAGACCTTTGCCATCAACTTCGCGCCTGAAGTTATCGAGGTCGTCCTCGTCCAGCCGGCCTTCCAAAAACGATCGGGCATAGACACCGGGTGCCGAGTGGCCTTGAAAGTAAATCAGGTCGCCGGGATTTTCTTCGGTAGGGCCGCGAAAAAAGTAATTAAAGCCAACGTCATAGAGTGTCGCAGAACTCGCGAATGACGAGATGTGCCCGCCAAGATCGCCTTCCCTTTGATTGGCCCGCGTGACCATGGCCAGTGCGTTCCAACGAATGATGGCGCGGATGCGGCGTTCGACAAACAGATCGCCCGGCATGAAGGCTTCTTTGTGCGAAGGAATGGTATTTCGATACGGCGTCGTAATCGTGTAGGGCAACCGTGCGCCGGTTTTGGACATCCGTGCCGAGAGCCGCTGCAGCAAGAGGTTAGCGCGCTCTATACCGCCCTCTTCAAGCACTGCTTCCAGCGCGTCTAACCACTCCGCCGTCTCTTCCGGATTGGTGTCGTCAATATCTGGCATAGCCATGCCATTCACTCCTTCGGTCGTACGTTCTTTCTGTATCGATCGCTTTGTGCTGGTGCGTGCATCGATGATCCGCAAAACGCCGCTTTGACGCCTATTAGCAGTGTAGCCGAAGCCTCGTTACCATGTTGTGACGAATGGTAACGCACACCGGGAATCAGACCGAGTCGAACAACCGGCTCCAATCGAAGCTGCCGCCCGGGTCTGTTTTTCGCCCGGGGGCAATCTCGTTATGCCCGACAATCGTATCCACCGACAGCCGCGGATAGGTGCGCAACAACCAGCGCAAGGTACTCGCGAGCCGGAGGTATTGTTTTGCCGAATAGGGCCGGGTATCCGTACCTTCAAGCTCAATACCAATCGAGAACGCGTTGCAGCCACTGCGCCCCCGCCAACTGGAAACGCCAGCGTGCCAGGCACGCAAGTCAAAGGGCACAAACTGGCTCAACCGACCGCGTCGATCGATAAACAGGTGCGCCGACACCTCTACCCCAGCGAGATCAGCCAGCTGCGGATCGCTGCTGCAGTCAAGAGCGTTGCAAAACAAAGACTCAACCATGCCGGTGCCAAATTTGCCGGGTGGCAGAGAAATGTTGTGCAAAACCACAAGTTCCACCCCAGCACCCGGCGGACGGGCATCGCAATTAGGACTCGCAACTCGGTGGGCGCGTGGCAGCCAGCTAGGGTGGGACGTGATGGCAGAGACCTCAAAAAAACTTCGGGACAAAAATTAGGCAGGCCCGTAACAAAGGGAGCAAGCAGCCCCGTCTGCGGCTACCATAGCAAAACACGCAGTCTCAATTCTCGCCTCAGGAGCCTCCCAAAATGTCTGACAACTCTGACAAGTATGCCGCTGATCTGACAGCGCGCTTGCAGGCAGCGCGCGCTGACGCCTGGCTGCGTAGTGCCGTCATCCGTGGCGTTTGCGATGCGTTGGCCGAGGACATCCGTGACGGCGATATCACGGCCGCCCTCGTACCCGCGAACGAGTACAGTCGCGCCAGAATTATCACCCGCGAACCCGGCATCTTCTGCGGCCGGGCTTGGGTAGAAGAAGCCTGTCGTCAGGTTGATCCGTCGTTGCAGGTGCTGTGGGAGGTGGCTGACGGCGACGAAGTCGTGGCTGATCAGGCCCTCTACTTCCTTGAAGGCAAAGCTCGCAGCATGCTCACCGCTGAACGTACCGCCCTGAATTTTGTTCAGCTACTTTCGGGGACTGCCACGGTCGCTAACAGCTATGCACGACTTGTCCGCCACACACAGGCCAAGGTTCTGGACACCCGCAAGACCATCCCGGGCCTGCGTCTGGCGCAAAAATACGCCGTCCTCACCGGCAATGGACACAATCACCGTATTGGGTTGTTTGATGCCTTTTTGATCAAGGAAAATCATATCGCCGCGGCAGGCTCGATTAAGGCGGCAGTAGAGGCGGCACAGTCGTATCGCCCCAATGCACCTATCGAAATTGAAGTCGAAGGGCTCGACGAGTTGGCCCAGGCCATCGACGCTGGCGCCCACCGGGTCATGCTTGACGATTTCACCTTGCAACAAACCCGCGACGGGGTCGAACTGGCTGCGGGTCGAGTTGAAATCGAAGCCTCCGGCGGCATCGATTTTGAGACCATTGTCCCGATCGCAGAGGCCGGAGTAGATTATATTTCCATTGGTGACATCACCAAACGAATCACCCCCATGGATTTGTCTATGCGGGTGATTGGGCGGCTTGAACACAGCAACAAATAAGCCGCTATTTGTTCACCCTTTAATCGGACTAAAAGGGAACCTGCGTGACTCGATTATCTGCCTTTGGCATTCATTTTGGTATCAGCCTGCTGATTTTTGCGGCCCTGTCTGCCGTAATCTTACTGGCTTGGTACCCCGGCTTCTTCTTTGAACTCGACGGCGGCTGGGAAGGCCTGCGCATCATACTGGGTGTCGATCTGGTGCTCGGACCTATGCTGACGCTGATTGTCTACAAGGCGGGCAAACCCGGTCTCAAAACCGATCTGACACTGATCGGAATTTTTCAAATGCTCTGCCTGGCTGGCGGAATGTACGTGGTCTGGTCAGAACGCCCCATCGCCATGGTGTATGTCGACGGTCACTTTTACAGCATGAGCGCTGACTCTTACGAGGAAGCCTCTGTGCCCGTACCCGATCTAAGCCAGTTTCCCGGGCCCAACCCAAAACGCCTCATCGTTGAGCTGCCCGAAGACGTCAACACGCTCTCGGAACTCCGCGGCAACGCATTTCGCTCAGGCAGCTCAATGCGTGTGCTCACCGACCTCTACGCACCCTTTGATGAATCTCAGCTGGTCCTGAAAGACGCCTACCCACTGAAAAATATCATTGAGCGCGACATCGAGTACGGCAAAATCGCCGACTGGAAAGCGCAGCACCCCGGCGCAATGGAAGACTACGCCTTCTTCCCACTCGGCACGCGCTACAAATACCTCTTCATTGGCTACCACCGCGACACACTAAAATACGCGGGGTTGTTATATACGCCCGGCCCGCTTTAGCGGGCTCCTAAATCAAGAGACGCTTTAGCGCGCGCGGGGCAGAATTTATTCTGACCCCGTCTGCCGCTTATTCCCCAACGCCACCAGCAACGCTTCTAATCGCGCGTGCTCAGCAGGGGCTATGAGCCCTTCAAGCTCAGCAAGGTAACGCTTGCCGTGGGGCAGATCAGCCCGCGCAATCAACTCAAGCCAGGGCGCAATAAACTGCAGCAGCACCCCTTCACGACGACCCGGATCATTAGCAAACAACTCAAGTAAGGCATCGAGCGCAGGTAGGTATTGTCGATCTAGCGCCAGCGCACGCTGCAGCAGGCGGTCTGGATACTCTTCCGGTCGCGCCGCGCGCAGCAACGCCGGTCGAGAGCGGAACAGTTGATACAACTCAAAATAAGTACTGGTATTCCAAGGGTCTGCCGTGATTGCCTGACGAAACCGACGCAAGGCATAGGCCGCTTCCTCGGCACCATCAGCTGGGTTTGTGGCCGCCGCAGATGATCGTGCGGCAATCGCTGCATCAGCCAACAAAGGCAATCCCCGGTCGTCGTTCAAGCGGGCAGCCAACAGGGCGTACCGTTGCACGGCTTCAGGGCTGTCGCGCATCTGGCTGACAAACGGCAGCCCACGCTGACCGCCAATAACCGCTGAACTGACCGCATCGAGCGCAAGATACCCCCAAGCCACCCAACCCAGTGTGAGCGGCACCCACACCACCGCAAGCCCAGCAAATCTCGGTAAGCGGGCTAGCTGATTTGCCACGGCAGTAACCGGCGAATTCGACTGACCCGCCGCCAGTGCAAGCACCACGGCCAACAACAATGGCAACGTGTATAGGTAGAACACAAAGTTTATATGCGCATGCGCAAACAGAGCACAGGCCGCGAGCGCAAAACCCGCACGCGCAAATGCGGTCTCACTGACATCGGCCGCCAGCGCTCGACGCAACAAATACATTGACCAAAACCCGACACACAACAAGGCCAGCAACAGCAGCGGCCCACCCTCAAGCAAAAACTGCACATAATCGTTGTGTACAAACCGACCTACCGTCACCTGATCCCATAACGGCCGACGCGCAGAGTAAAACGCGGCAAATACACCTAACCCAGCCCCCAGCGGGCGTTCGAGAAAAAGTTCGAGCGCCTCACCAATAAGTCCAAAGCGGACGGTCATGCCGCCGCTGAGGGTGTTGTCACCGCCAGGTGCCACCCCAGAGGTGCCCATGGCGAGCGTGCAGCCGACAAAAAAGACTAACGCAACCGCTGTGTGAAAAATGAGGTCGTGAAGCGCCAAACGTCGCGACAGAGCAAGGCCCCACCAGCACGCTAGAGCGACAAAAAGTATGATCAAGCCCGCCCTGGACTCGGTGGCGAACATGGTGGTCATCACTAAGGCCGTGCCAGCCAACCCCAACACAACCAAACCCACAGGCATCGCTGGTGCGCGCCAACGTCGGGCCAACAACAAATGCATCGAGGGTATCCACAACAGATACAACTGGCTCGCGTAGTTATTGGGGTCATTGATGGGCTTGTTCGCGCGTATCCCGAAGGCAAAAAACTGCCAGCAAGAAAACACCGCAATACAGGCGCAGGCACCCACCAACCACCACCACAGGCGCATCTGGGTGGCGTGAGTTTGCGTGACCAGTAAAAGGTAACTAAGCAACGCCGCCGACAAAATCCACGTGGGCGTAAAGCTTAAATCTTGGCTAAGGCTAGCCTGATAAAGCACAACCAGTAGCACCATCGATCCCGCGATGAACAGGCTTTGTACAGGATGGTGTGCAAAAAATTGAGGGAGCTGCGCAGGCAACAGCACACAACTGCTCGCCAGCAATACAAAGGTAGCCAACAGAAGTGGCATCGCGCCAAAACCCGTTGCGTCAAACCACAGCCCAAAGGCAAAGCTGGCAAACAGGGCAACCGCGCAAAGAAGGGAGCTCGCCGTGCCAGTGGACGGCGTCCAGATGGATCTCTCGATCACCAGTCAGATCTCCAACAGGGGCACAGGGCCAACGGGGTAATGGTGCCGGAACGCAGAATCGAACTGCGGACCTACTGATTACGAATCAGTTGCTCTACCAACTGAGCTATCCCGGCTCTTAAAGCGAAGGGCATCTACGCGGGCGCGCAGAATACCTCAGTTTTAAAAAACCCTCTAGCGTGTATCAGAGATCAGCTAGCAGGCAGCGCCAGCTCACTAGCAACGAACTTTGTCAGGGTAAATAATGCAAACCGATTTGCCTTGATCGTCGGTCGCGGTAATCGAATAACCGGCGCCGGATGCGCCCAGCACGTAGGTGATGCCGTCATTGGTCTGAGGCTCCCAGTCGATAGCTGCAGTAATCGCCGCAAGATTGGCCCCGACAGTGGCGTAGGCGCCGGTCTGTAACCGATGATTTTCCTGGAACACCTCAATGGTCGCGATGTTGTTTATCAGCTTGGCTTCGCGGGAGTTATCGAGATAGCCCTGGTAGGTCGGAATGCCAACGCCTGCCAAAATGGCCAGAATAGCAACGGCAATCATCAGCTCCAGCAAGGTGAAGCCCTGCCCGCGGGGGTGCGTTACTCGCACACCTGTAGAAAAATTATTCATGGGATTCCTGTGCATTATTTCTTTACTAAACAAAAAAAAGGGCCCTAGGGGCCCTTCTTATCAAGTCTCGGTTTGCAATCAGGTCAGCCAATCGACCGACCTGAATTGCTAGCTCGACCTAGATGTCAGCCCAAACCACTGAGCGGGTAGCCGCTGTCGTGAATTCGAGGTACGCGGGGCGAGTGAACGCAACCGTGTATGAACCGTCGGCAGTTGAACCGCTAGCTGCGATGCCAACTACGCCAGTTGCTGCAACAGGGGCTGGACCGTAAGGCTCGCCGCCACCAGGAGCCGTGCCGCCCTGACCGTTCAGTTGACCTTCCCAGTAAGCTTGGCTCATCTTGTTGTCTGCATCTTGTGCAGTAGGCAAGATGGTCATAGCCAGTTCTGATTGAACTTTGCGGAACTCGTTCTGAGCAAAGCGCAGGCCTTCCTCGTAGTGTGAGTTCACCTTGGACATGTTCGCGTTAGCGATGTAGTCCTGGTATGCAGGCAGGGCCACAGCGGCCAAAATGCCGATGATCGCTACTACGATCATCAATTCGATGAGGGTGAAACCCTTTTGGATTGCTTTTAACATTTGGAAATCTCCTTGTGTTTACATTGTCGAGCGAGCCCATCCCCGATGCTTGGCCAACTTGGCCGTCGCACGTCAACAGAACTCATCTGATCTGATAGTTTGCAAGCGCTGTGCCAAAACTGGATCAAGTCCTAAAACTAGCGCCTAAATAACCACTTATTCCTTATTTATCAATAGCTTAGAAAATAATCAGGCAATGGAGCATTTAGCTGCTCCCTTTATAAGAGCTACTTTCAGCTCAAAGTTCGCCTGACCAATAGCGCTCGTCGGGGTCACAAGCTGACAGACATTGTCACACTCACTCGCCAAAGAACGGTAACGAAAAGCCCCCTGAAACGGCGTATTGTCGACACCACTGCAGCTACATCACAGTTGTTCAGTCTAGCATTTTCTTTCGCGCCACCGTCTTCAATAGACAGTAGCGCCGAATAAGTGCAGATATTTCGTAAAACTGTGCGCTACTTAACTGCTTGTAGCGCCGACTGAATAGACCGCTGCCAGACCGAGCGGTAAGGTAGCCTCTGCTTATAAAACGGCTGTCGTGTGTCGATAAATGCGCCAATGATTGGGGCATACCTGCGCGCTAGCTGCACAAGGACTGGCATACGAATTATGGCCACTGAGATGGTACCCCTTAGCGGGCTGGCGCGACGCCTTGTCGACGACGGCCTCATGGATTTAACGGCGGCATCCGATGCTGCCTCTGCTGCGCGTGAAGCGGGCATTCCGTTTGTTTCCTACGTTGTGCAAAACAAGGTGGCGTCACCGCGTGACGTCGCCGTGTCTGCCAGCGCAGAGTTCGGTGTGCCACTTATCGATCTGGCCGCCTTTGATCCCGAGGCCATTCCTCGCGATCTTGTCAAAGAACGGCTGATTCGCACCCACAACGCTTTGCCACTGGTTCGACGCGGAGTACGGCTATTTGTGGCCGTTTCCGATCCAACCAACTTGCAGGGCCTGGACGAAATTAAGTTTCAGAGCGGCACCAACACTGAACCGGTACTCGTCGAGGAAGATAAACTCGCAACTCTTATAGAGAAACACCTCAGCGGCGGCGAAGCCGAATCGCTGGGCGACCTCGAAGGTGACGATCTCGTCGACCTCGATATGGAGTCGTTCGACGAAGGGGGCTCTGAAGAAGAAGACACCTCCTCAACCGACGAAACGCCGATTGTCCGGTTCGTCAACAAGATGCTGCTCGACGCGATTAAAACCGGCGCCTCTGACATCCACTTCGAGCCCTACGAAAAGAGCTACCGCGTCCGCTTCCGCACCGATGGCATTCTGAAAGAGATGACCTCGCCACCCCAAAATCTGGGCACCCGGCTGGCGGCTCGCTTGAAAGTCATGTCTCAGCTCGACATCTCTGAACGGCGCATTCCCCAGGATGGCCGGATCAAGATGAAGCTGTCAAAAACCAAATCCATCGATTTTCGCGTCAACACGCTGCCCACGCTATGGGGCGAAAAGATCGTATTGCGAATTCTCGACCCCTCGAGCGCACAGATGGGCATTGAGATGCTCGGCTTTGAACCCGATCAGCGTGATCACCTCGAATGGGCACTGCCACAGCCCCAGGGCATGATTCTGGTTACCGGCCCTACCGGCTCGGGCAAAACGGTAACCCTTTATACCGGCCTGAACATGCTGAACACCCAGGAACGCAATATTGCGACCGCTGAGGATCCAGTCGAAATCAACCTGGAAGGCATCAACCAGGTTGCTGTGAACCACAAAGTGGGTCTCGATTTCGCAACCGCCTTGCGTTCTTTCCTGCGGCAAGATCCCGACGTGGTGATGGTTGGTGAGATTCGCGACCTTGAAACCGCCGAGATTTCGATCAAGGCCGCCCAAACCGGACACATGGTGCTATCGACGCTGCACACCAACTCCGCAGCAGAAACGTTAACTCGCTTGCGCAACATGGGCGTACCCGCGTTCAACCTCGCGACATCCGTCACCCTGATTATTGCCCAACGTCTGGCTCGGCGCCTGTGCACCAAGTGCAAAGAAAATATCGACGTGCCCGAACAGGCCTTACTTGAAGAAGGTTTCACCGACGCAGACATAGCAACCGGCTTTCAGATCTGTGGTCCACACGCTGAGGGCTGCGAAAGCTGCAGCGGCGGATATAAGGGCAGAGTCGGAATTTATGAAGTAGTTAAAATAACCAAAGAGATCTCTCGTATTATCATGGAAGACGGGAACAGTATGGATTTGGCCAAGCAGGCGGAAAAACACGGGTTTAACGACCTGCGTCGATCGTCGCTGGAGAAAGTCATGCAAGGGGTTACGAGCCTCGCAGAAGCAAATCGCGTCACCACCGGCGGACATTAACAGGCAATACCATGGCTGAAAGCGCAACATTCACTTGGGAAGGCACCGACAAGTCGGGCCGCAAAACCAAAGGCGAGATATCTAGCCTCAATCCGGCGCTGGCGAAAGCTGAGCTGCGCAAGCAGGGTATTGTCGCCAAGAAGGTGAAAAAGAAGACCGAGGGCTTTTCACTCGGCGGCGGCAAGCCGATTACACCCGGAGACATCGCGCTATTCACCCGCCAAATGTCTACTATGATGCGAGCCGGTGTACCGCTCGTACAGGCGTTTGAAATCGTTTCTGAAGGCGTCGACAAACCAAAACTGGCCGCGCTCATCCGCGAAGTTCGTGGCGACGTTGCTGGTGGTAACTCATTTGCCCAATCTATTCGCAAACACCCTCTGTATTTTGATGAACTGTTTTGCAACCTTGTCGACGCCGGCGAGCAATCCGGATCACTTGAAACAATGCTCGATCGGGTGGCAACGTACAAAGAAAAAACCGAATCACTAAAAGCCAAGGTCAAGAAGGCAATGACCTACCCCATCTCGGTACTACTGGTAGCCGTGATCGTGTCGGGTATTTTGCTGATCAAGGTAGTTCCACAGTTTGAGTCGGTTTTTGCCGGTTTTGGCGCTGAGCTTCCCGCGTTCACACAGATGGTTATTCGGTTATCAGAATTCACTCAGGCATGGTGGTGGGCAATTATTATGGGCGGCATGGCGCTGTTCTTGATATTCCGCACCGCACACCGTCGCTCCAAAGGCATGCGAGACGCACTGGATCGGTTCGCCCTTAAGGCGCCGGTTGCAGGTGACATCATCGAAAAATCAGCGATTGCACGTTTCGCGCGCACACTATCCACCACCTTCGCCGCGGGTGTGCCGCTGGTCGACGCACTTTCAAGTGTGGCCGGCGCAACCGGTAACTCGGTCTACGTCAACGCCGTCAACAAGGTGCGTGAAGACGTCTCTACCGGCCAACAGCTCAACTTCTCGATGCGTACCGCGGGCGTGTTTCCCAACATGATCGTTCAAATGGTTGCCATCGGTGAAGAATCCGGCGCGCTAGACGACATGCTCGATAAGTCAGCCAACTACTACGAAGAGCAGGTCGACAACGCAGTCGACAACCTGACAGCCCTCATGGAACCCATGATCATGTCCGTGCTCGGTGTACTGGTTGGTGGCCTCATTATCGCGATGTACTTGCCTATCTTCCAGCTGGGTTCAGTGGTCGGCGGCGACCACTAATCGACGCTCAGGGGCAGCAATGATGCTGCCCGCTGCCCAATAAACATGGATTTTTCCAATGTGGTCTGAACTCCTTGCCGCCAACCCAGGCGTCGCCTATTTTTTCGGTGCCTGGCTCGCCCTTTGCGTCGGCTCATTTCTTAACGTTGTTATCTATCGCCTACCCATCATGATGGATCGCGAGTCACGCTCCATAGCCAGCGAGATAATGGCTGAGCCCGCCCCCGAAGAAGGCCCCTACACCCGCTCGGCAGACGGCCAGTTCAATCTCAGCGTACCCCGCTCGCGCTGCCCAAACTGCGGGCATGCCATATCCGCCCTGCAGAATGTGCCGGTAATCAGCTGGCTGCTACTACGCGGCAAGTGTGGCGGTTGTGGTGACAAAATTTCCGCTCGCTACCCAATGGTCGAGGCTTTGACCGGTGTGCTGAGTGTATTGATCTTGATGCACTTCGGTTTTACCTGGCTTGGGCTGGCTTGTTTGATCGCCACGTGGATGCTCATCAGCATGGCATTCATCGACTACGACACAATGTTGCTCCCCGACCAACTGACGTTGCCGCTGTTATGGCTGGGTTTGCTGGTCAATCTCTATGGCGGTATTACCAGCCTCGAATCAGCCGTCTGGGGCGCCATAGTTGGCTACCTGCTGCTGTGGAGCATCTACTGGATATTCAAGCTCGTTACCAAGAAAGAAGGTATGGGCTATGGCGACTTCAAGTTGCTGGCGGCACTCGGCGCCTGGCTCGGCTGGCAACTGCTGCCCGCAATTGTGTTGGTCTCATCGGTGGCTGGCGTGGTGTACGCCATCTTCACCGGCCTGTTTGCGAAAGGTTCTCGCGACAAGCCAATGCCTTTTGGTCCTTTTCTGGCAGTCGCCGGCTGGGTTTGCCTGTTGCTCCGTGATAACTTGCTCGCTTGGTACGGCCTTCACTAGAGAGCAGCAGTGACAAAACAAGCAGCAACCCCGGAACATTCAAACCAGAAAAAATTGATCATTGGCCTGACTGGCGGCATTGGCAGCGGCAAGAGCGCCGTTAGCGAGCGCTTCAAAGCCGCCGGCATCAAGGTCGTCGACGCTGACTACGCCTCGCGCGTTGTTGTGGAAAAAGGCCAGCCCGCACTTGCACAGATCGCTGAGCATTTTGGCGCAGACATTTTGCAAGCCGATGGCACTCTGGATCGGGCGGCACTGCGCGAAAAGATTTTTGCAACACTCGAAGAGCGCAAGTGGCTCGAAGCGTTGCTACACCCTCTCATCAACGCGTACATTTTTTCAGAGCTCGCGAGCGCAGAAACTCCTTACGCGATACTCGAAAACCCGCTGCTGTTCGAAACCGGACAGTCTGAGCGCTGTGACCGCATACTTGTGGTCGACGTGCCCGTGGAAGTTCAGGTGCAGCGCGTTATAGCGCGTGACAACAATCCTGAGGCGCAGGTACGCTCTATCATTGCCGCACAGATTTCCCGAGAAGACCGTCTAGCACGGGCTGACGACGTAATCGTGAACGATCAAGATCTAGATCATCTCGACCGAGAAACTGCACGCCTGCACTCGCAGTATCTCGAGCTCGCACACGCTGACCAATGAGTTCAGATCCAGCACGCATCATTACCTGCCCCGCATGCAAACAACGCATGCAGTGGAGCACCAGCAATAAGAATCGGCCGTTTTGTAGTGAACGCTGCCGACTTATCGACTTCGGCTCATGGGTCAACGAGGAACATCGTATTCCGGGGAAGAGCGCAGCAGACGAACTGATGTCTGAAGACCTGCCACCCGAATAGGCTCGCATCAGGTCCGATACTCGGCATTGATACGAACGTATTCGTAAGACAGATCGCTGGTCCAGACTTCATCTTCTGCCGCGCCGCGGTCCAGGTCGATAAGAACCTGATACTCGTCCCGAGCCATCACCTGTGCTGCCTCGGGTTCGCTGTAACCGGCATCCACAAGCCCATCACGCGCAATACAGACCTCGTCGAGATGCAGTGTCACGCCAGACTGTTCAAAGTTAGTCAGTCCCGCCCTGCCGATCGCCATGCAAAATCGCCCCCAATTGGGATCGCCTGCAAAGATTGCTGTTTTCACCAATGGTGAATGCGCCACTGTAAACGCAACCAAAGCACACTCAGCCTGGGTCCGACCACCGGTTACGCGAACCGTGACAAACTTTGTCGCGCCTTCACCATCGCGCACGATGGCCTGCGCCAACTCGACCGCAACCTCAACAAGACCGGCCCGCAGCTCAGCGTAGCCTGTGTCGCTCATTGCTGAAATAGCAGGCGCGTCTGAATGGCTGGTACACGCCAACACAAACGAATCGTTGGTTGATGTGTCGCCATCAACCGTCAAGCGATTGAAACTCGCATCTGCAATGTCACGCACTAGAATCTGTAAGGTTTGGCTATCAACCGTTGCATCACATGCCATAAAGGCAAGCATCGTCGCCATGTCAGGCCGCATCATGCCCGCGCCTTTTGACATGCCACTGATTGTCACTGTAGCGCCAGCGACCTGAATTTTTTTGCTGAAGGCCTTGGGTAAGGTGTCGGTTGTCATGATAGCTCGTGCCGCAACAAGCCAGTTATCTGCCTGCAGATTTTTAACACAACCCGCAAAGCCTTCCGACATGCGTTCAACCGGCAAAAACTCGCCAATAACACCGGTAGAAAACGGCAGCACCTCCGTTGCATCGATATCAAGAACCCGAGCTGCGGTCATACACAGTGACTTAGCATCACGCATACCGCGCTCACCGGTTGCCGCATTGGCATTGCCGCTATTGATGATAAATGCGCGATTGCCTGCACCTGCGGCCAGATGCTTACGACACAGCTGCACTGGAGGTGCCGCAAAACCAGATTGGGTAAACACTCCCGCTACACTCGCGTGCTCGTCCAAAACGATAAGAGCCAGATCATCGCGCTCCGGTCGCATGGCTGCATCGGTATAGGTTTCGGAGTCTGACGCCGAGGGTTTCACCTGGGCCGCAGCAGCAGCCAGCGTGACGCCAGCCACCGGAAACAATTCACCCGGTTCTGCAAGGTTAACGGCCACTCCTACATCCTTTCTTTCTGCGCGTCTATCCTCCGCGAGTGCGGAGGTCTAAATTCAAGGCAACTAGACTTTGCCGTGACACTGCTTAAACTTTTTGCCTGAACCACAGGGGCATGGGTCGTTGCGACCAACCTTCTCGCCCTCGCGAATAAAGGTCTCCGGCCCCGCCGCCTCGGCTGCGGCTCGACCTGCAGGCGCACCTGCAGCGGCACTCCCAACTCCAACTCCCGCATCGCCAGAACTACCAGCAAGCGCGCCCGCAGCCTCTGCATGACTAAAGTCCATCTGCCGTTGAGCGGCAGCGCGACGCTCTTCTTCGGCACGCTGCACTTCTTCCGGCGTTTCGAGTTCAACACGCGACAGCAGCTTCACGACATCGCGTTTAACGTTGTAGAGAAACTCTTGAAACATCTCGAAGCTTTCGCGCTTGTATTCCTGCTTGGGCTGCTTCTGGGCGTAGGCCCGCAAATGAATGCCCTGACGCAAGTGGTCCATTGTGCCCAGGTGTTCTTTCCAACGCTGATCGAGCACTTGCAGCATAAGCTGCTTCTCGACCAATCGAATGTCAACACCAGAGTCCTTCCATCGCTGGGCCTTGACCTGATACTCATCAACAATCTGCTGCAGGCATTTGTCTCGCAGCTTATCGTCGTCGAGGTTGTCATCCGCCTCAAGCCACTCGGCAACGGGCTGACGGGAGTTAAACTCGCTTTGCAGCGCCTGCTCAAGACCCGGCACATCCCACTGCTCTTCAATGCTCATCGGCGGAATGTACTCACCAATGACATCGGCAAGCACTTCCTGACGCAAACCTTCAACCGTGTCAGCAATTTCCTGCGCTTCCATAAGGTCGCGACGCTGCTGGTACACAACCTGACGCTGATCATTTGCAACGTCATCGTAATCAAGCAGATTTTTGCGCGCGTCGAAGTTATGCCCTTCAACTTTGCGCTGAGACTTCTCGATCGCATTACTGACCATGCGAGCCTCGATAGCCTCGCCTTTCTCCAAGCCCATCGACTGCATCAGACCGCGCATACGCTCGGAGGCGAAGATGCGCATGAGATTGTCTTCCAACGACAGATAAAACCGCGACGAACCTGGATCACCCTGACGACCGGAGCGACCGCGCAATTGATTATCGATGCGCCGTGATTCGTGACGCTCGGTGCCAATGATGTGCAACCCACCAGAGGCCAACACCGCCTCATGACGTTGCTGCCAATCTGTTTTGATGGCAGCGACTTTGCCCTCGTCTGGGTTCTCGCCGAGCGCTTCAACCTCAGCCTCCCAGCTGCCACCCAACACGATGTCAGTACCTCGACCGGCCATGTTGGTCGCAATGGTGACTGCACCTGGTGAACCGGCTTGAGCAATAATGTCAGCCTCACGTTCGTGCTGCTTGGCATTCAGTACGTTGTGCGCAATCTTGTGCTTGTCGAGCTCAGCCGACACCAGCTCAGAGGATTCGATAGAAGCTGTTCCCACCAGCACGGGCTGACCGTTAACAGTGCGTTCAACAATATCGTTAACAATGGCATCGTATTTTTCGGGCGTTGACAAAAACACCTGATCATTACCGTCATCGCGCACCATTGGCTTATGCGTTGGAATAACCACAACGTCAAGGCCATAGATTTGGCGAAATTCAAACGCTTCGGTATCCGCCGTGCCGGTCATACCCGACAGGGTTTCGTAGAGTCGAAAATAGTTTTGGAACGTGGTTGAGGCCAGCGTCTGGGTTTCGTTTTGTATCGACACCCCTTCTTTTGCTTCAACTGCCTGATGAATGCCTTCTGACCAGCGCCGCCCTGGCATCGCCCGGCCAGTGTGCTCGTCAACGATGACGACCTCATCGCCTTGCACCATATAATCAACATCGCGCTTAAATATAACGTGAGCTTTCAATGCCGCATAAACGTGCGTCAACAACGACAGATTGGTTGTGCCGTAAAGACTGTCACCTTCTTCCAGAATGCCGCTTCTAACCAGCTCTTGCTCAACCTTCTCATGACCGTCTTCGGTTAAATCCACCGAGCGGTTTTTCTCATCAACGACGTAGTCGCCCGCGGCGTGATGCTCTTCGAGCTCGTCATCAGCAACGTCCTGCCGCGTGAGCAGTCGAGGAACCTTGTTGATCGATTTGTAGAGATCGGTGCTCTCTTCCGCGGGACCAGAAATAATCAGCGGCGTGCGCGCTTCGTCGATCAGAATCGAATCCACTTCATCGATGATCGCAAAGTGCAGCCCGCGCTGGAAACGATCTTCTGGCGCAAACGCCATGTTGTCGCGCAGGTAATCAAAGCCAAACTCGTTGTTGGTGCCGTAGGTAATGTCAGCCGCATAGGCCTCACGCTTGCTCTGCGCGTCTTGTCCCGACTGAATAATGCCGACAGACAAACCCAAGAAGTTATAGATTGGCTCCATCCACTCGGCGTCGCGACGTGCCAGGTAGTCGTTCACCGTAACCACATGCACGCCTTTGCCTGACAGCGCGTGCAAATAGCACGGCAGTGTTGCCATCAGCGTCTTGCCCTCGCCCGTACGCATTTCCGCGATACGGCCTTCGTGCAAGGTAATGCCGCCAATTAACTGGGCATCAAAGGGGCGCATCTCACGGGTACGCACCGACGCCTCACGGGCAACGGCAAACGCCTCGGGCAAGATACTGTCGGACGATGCCCCATCAGCAAAGCGGCTCTTGAACTCAGCCGTCTTAGCCAGTAAATCGGCATCTGACAACGCCTGGATCGATTCTTCCAGGGCGTTGACCTTCTTGACCAGTTTCCGCATCCGCTTGAGTTCGCGGCCGTTCTTGGTCCCAAAAATTGCTTTCAGCAACGCTGTGTCTCCGGTGTGTCGGGGCGACGAAACGCGTGATTCTACCTGAATCACTCGAAAAAACGCCGCGGAGGTAACTTAATGAAGTGGGGGCAGAGTGCTGAATTTCAAGAGGGTGCTTTACTGAGCAAAAGTTAACCGAACAACCCGACTCACACCTTCAGCAAGTCCCACCCTCAGCAAGATGGAACCTCAATCTTCAGCGAACAACCTTCAGCTACTACGCCCAAGGAACGCAACCGGATCTTCAGTCTGTCCCTGGTTGAGAACCTCAAAGTGCACATGCGGCCCCGTAGAGCGCCCCGTACTGCCCATGAGACCAATTTGCTCACCCTTCTTGACAACATCGCCCACTTTAACCAGCACTTTCTTATGGTGCCCGTAGCGGGTCACGTAGCCATCTCCATGATTAATTTCAACCAGCTCACCGTAGCCAGAACGCGTGCCGGCAAAAATAACCACCCCACCCGCAACAGCCACTACTGAGGAGCCGTCTTCACCGGCAAAGTCGACCCCGGCGTGCCAGCCCGGACGACCGTTAATCGGATCAACCCGTTTGCCGTAGGGCGATGACATCCAACCCCAGGTAATAGGACGCGGGCGCGGCGATCGCTCGTCTTGCAGCTTGCGGGTTGCGAGCAGACCGTCAAGTACATTGAGCTCCATCTCGCGACTGGCAAGACGTTTTGCCAGCTTGTCGAGTTGGCTCGAAAAATCAGAGTTGAGGGCGGTAGCTGATTCAAAGACTTCAGCCTCAGGACCACCCACCGCAGCCGGTTGCCCAAAACTGAACTCGCCATCAACAAGACCTGCCACTTCAGTCAAACGCTCACCCACGGCCTCAAGACGCATGAACTGCGCCTGCAGCAACGCAAGGCGGCGACCCACGGCCTGGGAATCACTTGCAGCCTGGGCACGTAACCCATGCAGAACGCTCTTTTGTTCTTCAAGCTCAGCGCGCACGAGCAACGCCTGCTCGCTAGGCACCTCCGCAAACGGCGAGACCCCAGTATTAACGGCTTGCAGCCAGAACAGGTTGCCGATGACGCCAGCGAGCACCAGGGTGCCGGCAACGCCCGCGAGCCAAATGGGTAGACGAAACGCAATAGGGCGCGCTTGATTACGCAGGAAAATGACAATATTCACTGAAAGAAGCACCCGCAGTCCGCCCATCGTTGCTGGCTCACACGTGCAACCAGCACGTTGAGCCACCCAGACGAGTTCTTATTTTTAGCTAACCAGCAACGTGCTGGCAAAGTCCCCGTTATCCTGTCGCTGGTCCCGGTACATGCCGGGAAAAGGCTGCGACTATTCTTATTCCAGCTGATTTTCATGGCGCGCTTAGCCGCCCCACGGCATGAGGCAAAGAGACGTATACTCGTCGCGTCCCTTCTTCGACAATCACGTCGCCCATCAGGACAAAAATTAACGTGACCACCGCAAAAACCAAGCAACCCTCTGCTGCCCCAAAATCGAGACAGGAAGGTCAGCCGAAACGGCACTGGCACCGTCGACCGGGCCTGAAGATAGATGATTTGTTGCTTAAACGCCACCAGCACTCTGCTCATCAGTTTGCTCCTTTGGCTCGCTTGATCAGTCAATCAAACCAGCGTGAATCGTTAACTCAGGCCGTCCAGGCACTGCTGCCAGGCGACCTAAGAGACACAGTGGAGGTGGTTAACTATCGAGCTCCATCCCTTGTGCTCCGGGTCAGTAACGCAAGCCTTGCCACTCGGCTGAGGTATTCGCTACCTGACTTGACCACTAAATTGCGCAATCTGGCGGATTTTCAGGGCCTGACCAAGATCAATTTGCGCGTGGTCCAAACATTTGTCCCCGTAGAACCTGAGAAAGAGCCTCGGTATCTGCCGGCAAAAACGGCACAGTCCTTAGCTGAATTCGCAGAACTACTGCAACATCAGTCCGATTATCGCCAGTTGGGAGAGACTATTCTGAGACTAAGTGAACATACACTCAGGAACGACCGCACGGCGTCGGCTGCAACTGACGAATCAATTGGGGCTCAGACCGCCGCGTCTGTAACCCTGTCCACCAATTCATCACCAGCAAAAGACACCAACTCATAAGCCGAGGGCTCTGAGAGCAGCATGCGCGCCAGTTGATTGTTGGCCCGGTGGCCAGATTTGTGCCCGGTAAACGCGCCAATGATGGGGTAGCCCAGCAGATACAGATCGCCAAGAGCATCCAATATCTTGTGCTTCACAAACTCATCATCAGATCGCAGGCCGCCGGCGTTGAGGATGCCGGTCTCATCAACCACCACTGCATTATCCAGGCTGCCGCCGCGCGCAAGGTTCATCTCCTGCAGGCGTTCAAGATCTGCCATAAAGCCGAAGGTGCGCGCACGGCTGATCTCACGCTCAAAAATCGTTCTGAAACTGTTGCCCGTTGTCGCCACTGGTTGCTGTTCTGCGTTACCCAAAGCGGGATCACTGTAGCCGCTGCCAGGAACGCCCGGGAAATCAACAACCGCTGATTTATTGTGGGCACGAAACACGGGGTGGTCGTACATCAGCGTGTAACCAATGCGAAAGCCCTCGTAGGGCTCGAGCTGGACTGATACATCACCCTCGGTATAGCGAATTTGTTTGCGGATACGCAGGTACTGGCGCGGCACCGATTGCGTCGCTATACCTGCCGATTGCAGCAGAAACAGAAACGGCGCTGCACTGCCATCCATGATGGGTAACTCTGGTGCATCTACTTCTACTAATGCGTTATCTATGCCAGAACCTGCAAACGCGGCCATGAGGTGCTCGACGGTGCCCACACAGGCGTCACCCTCGGCAAGAGTAGTCGACATGGCGGTTGCCACGACGTGCTGGGCAGTTGCCCGAATTGTGCGGGAGCTGGCTGGGGCGATATCGGTACGACAAAAACGGATGCCGGTACCCGGCAACGCTGGGGATAGGCGCAGATTAATCTGCTGCCCAGAATGCAGGCCAACGCCAGAGGCGCGGACCGAATTCTTCAATGTTGTCTGCGCAATCTTCTGCGCGGCCACAGGCGTCATTGCCAGGAGTTCCTTTCGGCCATGAGGCCGGATATTCACCAAGAAACCTGCGATATGCGCCTGGCTTTCAATGCCTGCGCAAACCACCGGTTTCACAACCGTTGATAAAAGCCTCTGCGCAGCCTAACAAGCGCGGCACAGAGACTCCCAACCACAGTCTAGCGGGTCATTCCGCTGGCAAACAGAGAACGGGTCGACGGTTTTACTAGATTGGGTCTAAATCAAACCGTCTTAGTCGTTCTTCCTAGTCATTTTGCCGACGCAGGAACGCAGGCACATCCAGATACGCCATATCGTCTGTGTCGATAGACACTGAAACACCCGGTTGTGACTGTGCTTGCGCAGCAGCAGCTGCTGAGCTTGTCATCGCAGAGTGATCTGCGCGTGGGGCCGTTGGGTTACGCATAACCGCTGGACGCTCCAGAGCCGCATAATCAACCTGTTGGCGCATCAACTCATCGTTTGATGTGTTGTCTACAACTACGTTTGGTGCCACCGGAATACCGCCAAGACCGGTCGCAACAACCGTTACTTTCAGGTCTTCGCCGAGGTCAGGATCGATTACCGTGCCAACAACAACCGTTGCCTGATCCGATGCAAAGTTCTCCACGATGTCACCAACGTCTGAGAATTCACCAATCGACAATTCTGGACCCGCCGTAACGTTAACCAGAATACCGCGAGCACCATGCAGATCGATGTCTTCGAGCAGCGGGCTGCGAACAGCCGCTTCAGCCGCATCACGAGCGCGGTTTTCGCCACAGGCTGTGCCTGTGCCCATCATCGCCATACCCATTTCGCTCATAACCGTGCGAACGTCCGCAAAGTCGACGTTGATCATGCCAGGACGAATAATCAGGTCAGCAATGCCCTGCACAGCACCAAGCAGCACGTCGTTTGCCGCTGCAAATGCTTCCAGCATTGATGTGCGCTCGCCAAGAACAGCCAACAGCTTTTCGTTGGGAATGGTGATGAGCGAGTCAACATGACGCTGCAGCTCATCCAAACCAGCTTCAGCAATACGATCGCGCTTCTCGAACGAGAACGGTCGCGTTACGACAGCAACGGTCAGAATATCGAGTTCGCGAGCGATTTCCGCCACGACGGGTGCTGCACCAGTACCCGTACCACCGCCCATACCCGCGGTAATGAATACCATGTCAGCGCCAGCAAGAACTTCCGCGATTCGCTCACGATCGTCCATCGCCGCCTGTCGACCAATGGCTGGGTTGGCGCCCGCACCGAGGCCCTTGGTAATCGCGCCACCAAGCTGCAAGTTAGTTTTAGCGTCCAAGTTTTTCAACGCCTGGGCGTCAGTGTTGGCCGCAATAAAGTCAACGCCATCAACGTGTCGGTTCAGCATGTGCTGAACGGCATTGCCGCCACCGCCGCCAACGCCAATCACTTTGATAACTGCGCTCTGGGGGGCGCTGTCTACGAGTTCAAACATGTCCATTTCTCCGTTTTAGATTAGACCCAATCAAAAGTTTTCGCTTAACCACTTCCTGAACCGGCCAAAGCCAGACGACTTCTTCGACGTCGTCTTTGACCCGCTCTCCTCTCTTTGTTTGCCATACAACACCAGCCCGACACAGGTTGCGTAAATTGGGTTACGCACAATGTCATCGTGGCCTTTTATGTTGTGTGGCATGCCCAGGCTCACTGGCATATGGAAGATTTCTTCCGCCAGCTCAACCACGCCTTCCATCTTTGATGACCCTCCGGTCAACACGATTCCGGCGGCGAGCAGATCTTCGAACCCGCTGCGACGCAGTTCCGCCTGAATCAGCGCAAACAATTCGTCGTAACGAGGTTCAACTACTTCGGCCAAGGCCTGACGCGACAACTCTCTTGGAGGTTTGTCGCCCACACCCGGGACCAGAATTTTTTCGTCTGCGCGCGCAAGTTGCGTCAACGCACAGGCGTATTTGATTTTTATTTGTTCCGCACTGGCGGTTGGCGTCCGCAATGCCATCGCAATGTCATTGGTCACCTGGTCACCAGCAATCGGAATCACAGCGGTATGGCGAATAGCGCCATCGGTAAACACCGCGATGTCAGTCGTGCCGCCGCCGATATCGACCATACACACGCCAAGGTCGCGCTCGTCGTCAGTCAGCACCGCGTAGCTCGACGCCAGCTGCTCGAGAATGATGTCATTTACGGTTAGAGAGCAGCGCTCAATGCACTTCTCAATATTTTGCGCCGCGTTCACGGCACAGGTAACAAGGTGAACCTTGGCTTCGAGCCGCACGCCAGACATACCCAACGGCTCTTTCACGTCCTCCTGAGAATCAATAACGTACTCTTGCGGAATGATGTGCAGAATTTTTTGATCCGCAGGTATAGCAACCGCCTGAGCCGCGTCTATTACCCGTTCAACGTCCTGGGGAAAAACCTCACCGTCGCTAATACCGACAATGCCATGTGAGTTCAAAGAACGAATGTGACTGCCGGCAATGCCTGCATAGAGGGCATCAATCTGACACCCAGCCATCAGCTCGGCCTCTTCCACGGCGCGCTGAATCGATTGCGTCGTAGACTCTATATTCACCACCACGCCTTTCTTCAAACCACGTGAAGGATATGACCCGATGCCGATAATTTCCGGAATGCCATCCACACCGGTCTCAGCGACCATGGCAACCACTTTCGAGGTGCCAATGTCGAGACCAATAACGCGTTGCGGCTCGATATCAGATGCCATCTAGTTTTGAGCCCCCGTCAAAATTGAGTTTGAAGTATTTGAAATTTCAGCCTGCCAGCGCACAGCAAGGCCGTTGTGATAACGCGCGTCGACCGTTGCGACTTTTTGTTCGCTGTTCTGCAACGCCTGCTCATGCACAACCAGAAAACGTTGAGCCCGTGCTGCCAGATCATCGCGGCCAAGTACGACCTGCACGCCGTTCTCAAGCACTGCCGTCCACTCACCAAGCTCGGATTCCTGCAACGCAGCAAGATGCAATCCAGCTCGCTCGAATGTGCCGCTGAGCAAGCTGAACACTTCCATAGCCCGCGCGCTGCTCGCTCGCTGAGTGCTTAAGAGCGGCAGACTGGCATTGGTATCACCACCTGCTAACTCAATAACCTCACCATTAGTTGCAACAAAACCGCCCCCACCCCAACGGGCAACAACCGAGTGCCGTACAAGTCTGATAACTAGCGTCTCCGGCCAGCGTCTGCGGGCGCTAACACGGTCAGCCCAGGACAAACCAGATACCGCATCTTGAACCTGCGTCAACGACAGTGAGTGCAGTCCGGCAGCGCCCGTATCTTGCAAAGCTCCGGCGATCGCGGCCGTCACCGCTTCACGCTCCGATGCGCTGAGCTCACCCTCAATCTGAATTTTTTTGACGTGCACGTCGAGCCAACGATCTGTCTGCCAGAACACACCAATACCAATCGCAATCACCACAGCGGCGGCAATGAAGCGACGTCTGCGTAGGGTTACTGCCTGGGCGCTCACTTCAGCAGCGGAGGCACGTGTAGTTTTACGCTTCGCCATCTGAGCCACCTCCCTTTGTCGCAGTTGCCTGCAAGTCTTTGCGTGACGACGCAGGAACAAGCTTCTGGGCGAGTTGCTGCGATATCTGGTTGACGTTGCCAGCGCCCTGTACCAGCACAACGTCGCCCGGCAAAACAATAGACGGCAGCATTTGCAACGCTTCTTGGGGTGACTGAACAAACTGAGGATTCACCGCACCGCGACTGCGAATGCCTTGGCACAACGCTTTACCGTCAGCACCACTGATCCGATCTTCGCCAGCGGAGTAAACCTCCAGCATGACCAACACATCAACCTCTGATAGCACGCGCACAAAGTCGTCATACAGATCGCGGGTTCGCGTGAAGCGGTGTGGCTGGTAGGCCATCACCAAACGTCGCCCAGGCCAAACCTGACGCGCCGTTGCAACGACACTCGCAACCTCTGTCGGGTGATGTCCGTAGTCATCCACTAAGGTGACCTCGGCATCCCCTACTAACGCGTTATCGACCACCTGAAAGCGGCGACCAACACCCTGAAAATTACGTAGCCCGGCAAGAATTGCGGCGTCATCAACGCCCTCGATAGTCGCCACTGCAATCGCTGCAAGCGCATTTTGCACGTTGTGTCGGCCCGGCAAATTTAGCTGCACCGACAGCTCGCGATGCGGCGCAGGTCGAGCCACCCGAAAGGTCCAACGATGACCATCCATGTGAATGTCGCTGGCAAGAAAGTCTGGCGTTTCGCGAGGACCACCATCTGCTGACGCAATCCCATAGGTCACGTTTGGCCGAGACAGTCGCGGCAGTATTTCACGTACGTCTTCGTCATCAGTGCAGAGCACCGCAGTGCCATAAAACGGCAGGCGATGAACAAACTCAACAAAGGTTGATTTCAATCGCTCGTAATCGTTGCCGTAGGTCGACATGTGGTCTTCGTCGATATTGGTAATCACGGCAACCATTGGCTGCAAGTGCAAAAACGACGCATCCGATTCGTCCGCTTCGGCAATCATGAAGCGGCTATCACCCAGCTCTGCGTTACTCCCGGTAGCATTCAGCAGGCCGCCAATAACAAAGGTCGGGTTTAACTCAGCCGCTCGAAAAATGGCCGTGGTAAGGCTGGTTGTGGTGGTCTTCCCGTGGGTACCGGCCACCGCAATGCCGTGGCGATAGCGCATCAACTCGCCAAGCATTTCGGCTCGCGCAACAACCGGTAAGCGCCGCGCATGGGCTTCAACAAGCTCAGGGTTATCCTTGGCAATGGCACTAGACACAACAACAACGTCGCAGCCCGCAACATTCTGCGCTGAGTGGACAAACTTTACGGTAACGCCCTTACCTTGCAATCGGTCGGTGCTATGCGAGCGATTCATGTCAGAACCACTCACTTCATAGCCCTGGTTTGCCAGCACTTCAGCAATACCGGACATACCCGCACCACCGACACCAATAAAGTGAATGCGCCGCACTCGGCCCATCTCGGGAATACTGTGCACAAAGGGGTTAGGAGTGGCCACGTGTTCGCCTCCGCGGTTCTGCGGCAATTGCCACTTCAATATCGGCTCGAGCAACCAAACCAAGCAATGCACAGCACACCAGCAAACTGTTACCGCCGTAGCTGATAAATGGCAGTGTTAGCCCTTTGGTTGGTAGTAGCCCGGTGTTCACGCCGGCGTTAAATAGCACCTGCACACCAAACAACAGACCAACGCCGTAACAAAGGTAGCCCGCAAATGGCAACCCGGCCTTCAACGCTCGACGACCACTGGCAAGTGCGCGATACACAACCAGCAGCAGCAAACCTAGAACAGCAAGAACACCAACAATGCCAAGCTCTTCGGCAATGACAGCCAATATGAAATCGTTGTGCGCCTCGGGCAGATAGAACAGTTTCTGCACACCCTCACCCAAACCCAGCCCAAACCAGTCACCGCGGCCAAACCCGATGAGCGCCTGAGTGAGTTGATAACCACCCCCAAACGCGTGACTCCACGGATCGCTAAATGCGACCAGCCGGTTCCATCGGTAGGGTTGCACGACTATCAAAAGCGCCAGCACCGCCGCCGCCGCAAACACCAGTAAAATGAAGTAGCCCATGCGCGTGCCCGCAACAAACAGCATGCCAATCGTCATGACCGCCAATACGACCGTGGCGCCAAAATCGGGTTGCAACAACAACAGCGCACCAAGGCTGGTAACCGCCAGCGCAGCCGGCAACAGCTTGACCATGTTCGCCTGAGCGCTATCAGCAAGGGCTTTTTTGCCGCGACCTTTGGGTATCGCAGGCGGCCGTGCGAGATAGCCCGCCAAATAAAGTAACAGCAGCGGCTTCGCAAACTCAGACGCCTGCAACGTAAATCCGCCAAGACGAATCCAGCGCTGTGCGCCATTTACGGTATGGCCGATACCAGGCAACAAAACAACAATACACAGCGCGAGAGCAACGAGCAGCGCGACCCGATGCAGACCTTGCAACCAGTCAAGCGGCACCAACAAAGCAACACAAAACCCGGCTATGCCAACCGCTAAATAGGCACCGTGAGTAAATAGGTTTCCAAGAGGCGCATTAGGCAACCCAACCATAGTCGCACTACCGATCATCACCCAGCCGAAGGTCAACAGTGCAAACCACAGCAAGATGGTTATCGGATCTAGGCGCCCTAAAGCGGTCATGCGAACGCCTCCACGAGCTCACGAAAACGATCGCCACGCGCCATGAAACTCGAAAACATATCAAAGCTTGCGCAGGCCGGCGCCAGCAATACGGTGTCGCCAGCTCGTGCAATATTTCGAGCTCGTTCAACTGCAGCCTCAAGCGTAGGGCTTGCTTCAACGGTTGTGTGTTCGCGAAGCGCCGTCGCAAGCAAGCTGGCGTCTTCACCAAACACCAAGGCGGCTTTAACTCGGCCAGCAGCCGCAGAACCTAGCGGCGCAAAATCAGCGCCTTTGCCCTGCCCACCGGCAAGTAGAATAACGCCAGGCGCATGGTCTTGACCGCTACACCTAACGGGGAAGCCCGCAAGTGCAGCGGCGCAGGCGCCGACATTGGTGGCTTTTGAATCGTTCACATAACGCACGCCAGCCAACTCACGGATAAACTCCGCACGATGCTCTAGCCCCGTAAACCCTGATGCTGCAGCAACGTAGCGAGGTTCATTGCCAGCAAAAGCGGGCAATGCTGGCAGCACTGCTGCGGCAGAAACAACCAGCGCAAGTGCAGCTAGCGCGTTCAACAAATTGTGCTGGCCAGTAATGGCAAAATCACCCGCTTCCGCAAAGCACTTGCCCTGATACAACAGTTTGGAATTGTCCCCAAGTGCCCATTGCGCAGTGGCCGCTTTACCAAATGACACAGACTGAGCGGCAGCATTGACCTGGACTTGGGTCTGGCCCTGTATCTGAGTCTGGGAATCATCCGCGTTCACAACGCAAACATCGGCTGCGGCATATATCTGTCGCTTGATCGCTCCGTAACTCGCCATGCTGCCATGCCGGTCGAGGTGGTCGACGCTCAAGTTCAAAACCGTGGCCACAGCAAATGACAGCTCACCGGAGTGCTCTATCTGAAAACTCGACAGCTCAAGCACGTACACATCAGTGTCTGCTTGCAACAAGTCCAGCGCAGGCTCTCCAAGGTTACCGCCAACACCCACGTTCAAGCCAAGTTCTCGCAACAGATGACCCACTAATGCGGTCACTGTGCTTTTGCCGTTGGTACCAGTAATTCCAATGACTGGCGCATTAGCAGACGCCGCAAAAAGATCGATGTCACTGAGTGTTGGCAGGTTTTCGCTACCAGCCAGAAGCGGATCCTCAGGAGCAATGCCTGGGCTGACCACGACGCGATCAACCTTATGCCAGCGTTGCGCTGCAGAACTTTGCGCACCAATAAAAAATTGCGCCTGCGGAAACTCACGCCGCGCATCCGCCAAGTTCGCTGGTTGTTCGCGACTGTCTATCACCACCAAGTGATCGCTCGCGTGCAGATGCCGCAGAACAGATAGCCCAGTGAGGCCCAATCCGACAACCGCCGTGGTGAATTTGGAAGCGGCCACCACCATCAGCGCAGCTTCAACGTAGATAGGCCGGCTAGCACCAACACAAGCGTAATAATCCAGAACCGCACAATAACGCGGGGCTCGGGCCAACCCATCAATTCAAAGTGATGGTGTATGGGGGCCATTTTGAAAATGCGCTTGCCGGTCAGCTTGAATGAAGCGACCTGCAAAATAACTGACACCACCTCAAGCACAAACAGACCGCCCATAATGAACAGTACAATTTCGTGCCGGACCATAACGGCAACCACGCCAAGGGCCGCACCAAGCGCAAGCGCACCGATGTCGCCCATAAACACCTGAGCCGGATAGGTATTAAACCAAAGAAAGCCAAGACCTGCGCCGATGAGTGCCCCACAAAAAACGGCAAGCTCACCAACACCTGCGATATAAGGAATCTGCAAATAGTCGGCAAATTCCACATTGCCGACCAGGTAAGCAATCAGCCC
>JALZVT010000024.1 GCA_023300545.1 Pseudomonadales bacterium | reverse complement strand
CCACGGCGGCGCACCTGGCCGGTGAAGTCATGGCCGGTGATCGCGTCATAGCGCGCGGTTTTGGTGTGTTCTCTCTCGGGCCGCAGCGCCCGGGCACCATGACAGACCTCGGTGGAATGTTCGCCGACATGCCGTACGCTTTCGCAGGCTTTGATAGCGAGCCGAATGGCTTTCGCGAGTTTCTGGGTTATCGTTTCGACGGCGCGCGCGGCCACCTGTCTGGCGGCGACCACCTCATCGGCAATCCGATTATTCGCGCCTACCACGGCGGCTTGTCGGCTTCCTTGTTGGCGTGCACCGCAGAAGATCTGGTCTCGGCAAGCGACCGTGGTGAAGGGTTTACGTTCTTGTCTCAACACACCCACTACCTGCTGCCAACCAGTGCCGATGCACCCATGTACGCAGACGGGCGCGTCATCAAACTCGGAAAACGTTATGCCACCGTCGCGGTATCTGCCTGGCAAGGTGACAAAGAGGTTCAAACGAGCATCGTCACGTTGAAGCGGTCAGGTATTTGATTGTGCGGGCGAGCACCAAACGTCTCGCACTCATCGTAGGCGTTGGATCTGCAACATTACAGAGATTAACGGTTACGAGTGATCGACGTTTCTGCCGTGCCTTGGGGCGAGCTGGCCGCCGTTGTCCTGGGCGTTACCTATCTTGTTCTGGCGATGCGCGAGAACATCGCCTGGTGGTTCGCGAAAACGTTGATATAACCCTAAAGCACCTTCTCAGCCGCCGAAGCCAACACCCGATCATAGGTCGCAAGTGGTGCATTGAGCGCTACAGCAAGTTGCAAATAGGCCGCGTCGTACGCAGACAAGTTTTGACTGAGCGCGAGCTCAAACTGGGCTTGGCGGTCGACGCTGTGGCGAACCAATCTGAGTTTTCTAAAGGCGTCTAATCCTTTCGTTACTGTTGCCAAGGCTTTCGCTTGTGATTTTTTCACGGCGACGCTTAAGATCTCGTGATCAATCAGATTGGGTGCGTGTAGAGATTTACCAGCAAGCACCGCAAGCGCTTCGTTTTTTGATGGTTCGTTAAACAGTATCGCGGCCAAAAGACTGCAGTCGACAACTATAGGGGGGCGTGTGTTGTAGGTTTTGACCGGTTCGGCCACAAACAGCTGGCGGCTCATCTTAAGTCGCGCTCCTGTCGAATGATATCCACTGCAAGAGGCACATTTCGTGGTGGCCTTTGCTTACTGGTCGCAAGCTCATTGGCCAGTTCGTCTATTGACAGCCACCCCGAAGAATCGTCGCCTTCACGGGCGCTCTTGGCGTCGTTGGATTCTGCTTCGGCGTTTGCATCTGCAAAGCGACAGACCAAATCCATCAGCTCGCCTTGTAAAGAGCGGTGGTGTCTTGTTGCCCGCTGACGCAGTTTTTCAACGACCTCTGCGGGAACATTCTTGATCGACAGGTTCGGCATACTATGGCTCCATAATGGCGCCATTATAGATCTGTATTGTAGGCAGGGTCCAGCGGTAGCTCTGTTACCCTGACGTGAGAAGTCTTTGGGGGAGACACGCATGAGTCAACTAGGGTTATTGGTTTGCTGGTGGGCCCGTTAGTGGCTGTGCTGCTGTTGATTCCCTGCTGGATGACCATGCGAATCGATGTGAGTCGGGAACGACTTGCAGAGGTTCATAAGGGGGTGAAGTCGTCATCATCGGTGGCGGTTTCGGCGGCATGCTGGCAGCGGCCCGACTCATCGAGCAAGGCATCACCAATATCAAGATCATCGAAAAGGGCGGTGACTTTGGCGGCACCTGGTACTGGAACCGCTACCCCGGCGCATCCTGCGATATCGAGTCTTACGTCTACTTACCGATGCTTGAAGAAACCGGCTTTGTGCCCAAACAAAAGTACACCGATGCGCCAGAGACTCTGGAGTATTGTCAGGTACTCGCAGAGAAGTACGGCTTGAGTGAGCTGGCGCTCATGCAAACCGAAGTGGTGTCTACCGAGTGGATTGAGTCTGAACGTCGCTGGACCATTTCTACCAGCCGGCAAGACAACCTTAAGGCCAGATACCTGGTGCACTCTAACGGCCCGCTCAATCGCCCCAAGCTGCCGGCCATTGAAGGCATAAGTAAGTACAAGGGCCATACTTTCCATACGAGTCGCTGGGACTACGACTACACGGGCGGTGATTCCCACGGCGGCCTCGACAAGCTCGCGGGTAAGCGCGTGGCCATTATTGGTACTGGTGCCACTGCTGTGCAGTGTGTGCCGCATTTGGGTGTCGGCGCAAAAGAACTCTTTGTGTTCCAAAGAACGCCCTCATCGATCAGCGAGCGCAACAACCAACCTACAGATCCCACCTGGCTGGGTACCCAGGAGCCGGGTTGGCAGGGGGAGCGGCGAACCAATTTCGAGTCCCTGATGACGGGCGCGCCGGTTAAAGAAGATTTGGTGAGCGACGGCTGGACTGAGGCGTTCCGCCGAATGTTTGGTCAGCTCAGAGATGACGCACCTTCCAAGCTGAAAATTGCCGGCTGGGCGCTGGGTGGCGCGTTCGATAAGGCCATGTACGAATTGGGCCCCAAGCAGTACCTGACCAACAAAGCCATGAAGTACATGGATGTGGAACGCAAAGTCGAACTGGCGGATATGGCGCACATGGAAAAGGTGCGTGCCAGAGCGGATGAAACCGTGCAAGACGCTGACACCGCAGAATCACTAAAACCCTACTATCGACAGTTCTGCAAACGACCCTGTTTTCATGATGAGTACCTGAAGGCCTACAACTTACCCAACGTTCACCTGGTCGATACAGACGGGCAGGGGATTGATGAGTTCACCGAGAAAGGTGTGGTGTTCGACGGCAAAGAATACGAAGTGGACTGCATTATCTTTGCCACGGGCTTTGAGGTGGGTACAGACTACTCAAGGCGTGCGGGTTATGGCATATCGGGCGTTGATGGGCTGCTCATGGCATGCACGCCAAGGGGTTTCCGAACAGCTTCTTCTTTGGGCCCGCTCAGTCTGCGTTTACCGCCACCTACACCTTCTCTTTGGATGAAAATGCCATTCATCTCGCGCATATTCTGGGTGAAGCCAAGAAGCGCGGCGTTACCCGGATTGAAGCCAGCGAAAAAGCGGAACAGGCGTGGGTGCAAACCATTATTGATAAGGCGCGCTTAACCGCCGACTTTCAAAAAGCCTGTACGCCCGGCTATTACAACAACGAAGGGCACGTGAACGCTCAACCGCAGAACAACACCTATGGCGGTGGGCCGATTGAGTTCTTTCAGCTGATGAAGAAATGGCGGGCGAAAGGCAAGCTTGAAGGGCTTGAGTTGGAGACCTAGAGACACCTGGATGCATGCTGCGCGCACCGACAGAGGTGCCAGGGAATGTTGCAGTGGGTCGGAAAATTGGCTCTTCAGTGACACCCAGAACGACGCTCGTGCCAGTGCTAATCCGGGGTGTTCCCGCCGCGCTTACCGTTCAATCCGCAGGGTGCGCTGATCAACATTCGCGGTAACTGGTTGCAGGCAGTCCCGGAGTTTAGGGCCACTGGCTTCGCCAACGATCACGCGATTCTACTTGGGGAGGTGCGCAATCACTTTGATTTCGACCAAACCATGTTTGCGGAAAAGCTGGTCGATATCGATAGCGGTCCAGGCTGGGTAGGGTGCTTTTACGTATTGATCTTTCACTTGGACAAAGGCTTCAACCTGGTCTTCCAGCTCTGTGTGATAGGTGGTCATCTCGATGACGTTGTCCCAGCTTCCGCCAGCTTCTTTCAGCACCGCGGAGATGGTGTCAAATGCATCTGCGAACCCTTTGCGCATATTTTCTGGCGTAGCGGGACCCACATTGCCCTGCTCGTCAATGGGCAGCCAAGCGACCACGCCTGAGGCATAGACGAAGTCGCCTGCGCGTATGGCTGGGCTGTAGTGAAAATCGGTGACAGTTTTTTCTGTTCCCTTGGGTACGATCGGCTCTTTCGCAAAAGCTGATATTGAGAAGAGTGCTGCGAGTGCGGCTAGGGTGACTGCGCGAGTTGTGGTCATGGAAAGATCCTGGTGAGTATAGGGGGCGGAGATAGCAAGTATCGAAGCGCTACAGCATAGAAGTCGATAAATACAGGTACGGCAGCCTGTAGTACTTCGGTTTCGATATCGGCGCCGGTAAATTAAACCATGGGCGTCATCGTTTGTCGCAGCGATTCAGTTCCACAAGTGTAGGTCCTCAAACAGCTCGTAACTTATTCGGATGATGTCCGGGATGCTGTCCGGGATGGTGGTAAGTCAGTATTTCGTTGATGTACCCGTAGTTCGGATTTCTAGTGGGGTGGCGTGGATAGAGCTGCCGATAATCAATGCAGCGGGTTGGGCACGGAGCGTGCTGCTCCGTGCGCGATTCCGCGGAATCGCCGGTTCGGCTGATTCTGGTGCCGTTGGCTGGATCAAGACGGGGATAGATTGCGCTCACCTTGCCCTGGGTGAGCCCGTCGTTGAGTGGCGGCAAGTATTTCCCTGTCGGCGTGTAGAAATCGAATCTACTGCGAGAGCCTTTCCCGGAATTGGCTTTAACAGGCTCGATTTCAATGCGAAAACCCTCTTCATGAATCGCCTTGTGATGCCGGGTACAGAGCAGGACCAGGTTCGACAGTTTCGTTTCCCCACCGTGCGCCCAGTGCACAACATGGTGAGCGTCGACAAATCGGTTGTGCGTGCAGCCAGGAAATCGACACCCCTGATCGCGCCGCTCAAGCGCTCGATAGATCGACGGTGGCACGGTGCGGGATTTTCGGCCGATGTTCAGCAGCTCGCCCTGTTCGTCACAGGAGTGAACGACCAGGCTCGCATCGCAGGTCAGGCGCTCTACGATAGCGTCTGACAGACCGGGTCCATCGCGCAGGCTTTGTGTAGCGCCGCCGATCTCAACGTTGATGGTGTAGCGCTCGGCATTGCGGCCGCGGTGATTGTGTTGGGGTATTGCTGGGCTCACCGAGGTGGTGTTAGCCATGCCCGCTTGCGCCACTACCGAAAGCGCATCCGTTGGCGCAGTTCCAGCATCAATCTGCTGCTGCATCGCCGCTAACAGCAACGCGCCTTGCTCGGGCGACAGTCGACCATTGAACACCAGGCAACCGTCTTCGTCCCAATGGTGCGAAAAATTGTTCGCGGGCAACTCCGGCTGCCCAGCCACTCCAGTTAACAAGGGGCGCGCCAACGTCTGCTGGTACTGCCGAAATATTCGCTCACACTGGGAGGCGCTCGATTCACGCGCGATGTCGAGCATTGTCTCTTCGTTGTCTGAATCAGCCACTCGAGTGATGGCTCTTACTTTTGAATAACTCAGCTGACCTTTGCTAAAGGCCCTGGCAACGAGCGGCAATTCCTCAAGCGCCAGTGCCACACGCACCTTCTCTCGTGCAGCAACAAGACCAATTCCGCAATTCCAACTGAGCCAGTTTGCGGTTGTGGTAAAACCCAGAACATCGCCAAAGCTGTTCCGCTCGAACTCGGCGATCATCACCAGAAGCTGATAAGTCGCGACGTTAATGTGCGCGTACAGATCGCAGATTTGTGTGCCGAGGCGTTCACTATAAGCTTCGCGAGAGCTAGTGTTTTTGTTGGTAGAACCTGAAGCCATGACAACTTACCCGCGTGTTTTAGCGAGGTGCTATTGTAGCAGAGAGTGGCTGAATACTGTATAAATATATAGTTGTAATGAGCGCTTTGTAGTAGCGCAGAATGACGATTTCAGCCGCCGTGCATGAATGCTATCGGCTGGAACCATCCGTGACTGAAACCAGCGAACAATAACCCTCAGACGAACGCATCCAGGTCTTCAAACACGGGGTCACCATCGAGCATCGCTACCGCCTTTGGCGACAACATCGCACGATAGACCACAGGTTAAAGCACTTTATGGGTGAGCCCAACAAACCCCATCCACCTTGTTATAGACTCATAGAGAACGAATCAATCACATCTTCTGGGGGGGGGAACCATGTTGAGATATTTTACGGGGGCCGCACTGCTTCTATCGCTAACCGCGTGCGCAACGTCCACGGTACCTGAATCACAACCAAGCGACACGTCACAAGCGGCCCAGGCCGCTGTCGAATCGACCGTATCAGCCGACGAAGCTCGTGTAGTCGCTCGATTGAAAGAGAGCTATCGCCAAGACCCAAGCAGCGCTACGGTTCTGTTTTGGAACGACGACGAACGCCGTTACGGTTTTAAAAACACAGAGCAGATTAACTTTACCCGCGCTATCACGGCTGGCAGCTCACCGCTGGCACTTGGGTCAAATCCAATCGATCTCACTGAAGTGCCCTATACCGTCGACGGCCGTGAATTTACCCTTGCCGACTTTGTGGGTAATAGCGCCAACATTGGCCTGCTGGTGGTGCAAGACGGCGATGTGCTCTACGAGCGCTACGCGCCGGGCAACGACCGTAGCAGTCGCTGGGTGTCTTTTTCGGTCACCAAATCGCTCACATCCATGTTGATTGGTGCAGCGATTAAAGACGGCTACATCGCAAGCGTTGACGATAAGGTCACTGACTATCTGCCACGCTTACGCAACTCAGCCTATGACGCGGCCCGCATAAA